>JAQXIT010000106.1 GCA_029007925.1 Bacillota bacterium
TAACCATGCGCAACATTCGTCTGGAGCTTTGCTACGACGGCACCCGGTACCGGGGCTGGCAGCGGCTCACCGGCGTGGAAAACACCATCCAGGGCAAGCTGGAGCAGACGTTATCCCGGATTCTGGAGGAGAAAATCGAAATCTCCGGCAGCGGACGCACCGACGCCGGCGCCCACGCGCTGTATCAGGTGGCCAGCTTCCATACGGAAAGCAGCCTGCCCTGCCACGAAATATTATCCCGGCTGCGGCGGTATCTGCCGGAGGATATCGGCATATACTCCTGTCAGGAGGCGTCGCCCCGGTTCCACGCCCGGCTGAACGCCAAAACCAAAACCTACACCTACCGGATCTGGAACGCCGACACGCCCTGCGTATTTGAGCGGCGGTTCGTCTGCATTCTGCCGGAGCGATTGGATCTGGAAAAAATGCGCGCCGCCGCAGGGCTGCTGTTGGGAGAGCATGACTTCTCCGCCTTCTGCGCCAACCGGAAGATGAAAAAATCCACGGTGCGCCGGATTGACGCTCTGGACATCCGGCAGGAAGGCAGCGAGCTTCGCTTCACGGTGACGGGCAACGGCTTTCTGTACAACATGGTGCGGATTCTGGTGGGCACCCTGCTGGAAGTGGGGCTGGGTCAGCGGGAAATCAGCAGCATACCGGCGCTCTTCGGCGGCAAGCGGGAGGACGCGGGATATCTGGTTCCGGCACAGGGTCTGTGCCTGACGGAGGTGACATATTGAACATTCAGATTTTCGGAAAATCCAAGTGCTTCGACACGAAAAAGGCGGAGCGCTACTTCAAGGAGCGGCGGATCCGGTACCAGTATGTGGATCTGACCCGGTTTGGCCTGTCCGGCAGGGAATTCGACGCCGTTCTCCGGGCCGTAGGCGGCATCGACAACCTCATCGACTGGGACAGCCGGGATCCGGACATCACACTGATGAAGTACATGGACGATCCCAGAGCCAAGGAAGACAAGGTTTTCGACAACCCCGCCCTTATGAAAACACCCATCGTCCGCAACGGCAAACAGGCCACCGTGGGCTGCCGCCCGGAGGTCTGGGAAACCTGGGAATAACGCGCACAAAAGCGGTTCCTCCAAGGAGGAGCTGCTTTTTTATTCGAATTCCAAAGATAATCCTTGCAACTACGGGAATTTAGTGGTATTCTAGGAGGACATCATGGTCAAAATTCTGGAACGGATCAATGGTATCGTCTGGGGCGCGCCGGCGCTGGTGCTGATTCTGGGCGTAGGCCTTTTCCTCAGCATCCGGGCAGGCTTTCCCCAGATTGCCCTGTTCCCCCGGGCATTGGGGGCGTTTTTCCGGAAGTTCCGGGGCGGCAAAGCCGAAAACGGCTCGGTCACGCCCTTTCAGGCGCTCTGCACCGCGCTGGCTGCCACGGTGGGCACCGGCAATCTGGCCGGTGTGGCCGGCGCCATGGCCATCGGTGGGCCGGGCACCATTTTCTGGATGTGGATCTGCGCTCTTCTGGGCATGGCCACCAAATTCGCCGAGGCCACCCTGGCCGTCCGGTTCCGGGTTCGGGAAAACGGCGAATACGTGGGCGGCCCCATGTACATCATCCGGGAAGGTTTGGGCCGGAAATGGCTGTGGCTCGCCGGACTGTACAGCTTTTTCGGAATTGCCGCCGCCTTTGGCGTAGGCAACGCCACCCAGATCAACGCGGTGGTCACCGGCGTCAACGAAGCGGTGAAGTCCTTCGGCGGCCGGGAAACCGCAGCGGGTAATCTGGTCATGGGCATCGTTCTCGCCGTCACCGTGGCGGCCATGCTGCTGGGCGGCGCCCGGCGCATCGGACTGGTGGCGGAAAAGCTGGTGCCCTTCGCCGCGGCGGGCTATCTGCTGCTGGGATTGGGCGTGCTGATTCTGAAAGCCCCTCTGCTGCCGGCGGCTATGACGGCCATCCTGCGGGGCGCCTTCACTCCCCGGGCAGTCACCGGCGGCGTCATCGGATCCTTTTTCACCGCTCTGCGGATCGGCGTATCCCGGGGCGTCTTCACCAACGAGGCGGGCATGGGTACCGCTTCCATTGCCCACGCCGCCGCCCAGGTAACCCATCCGGCGGAGCAGGGGCTTATGGGCATCATGGAGGTGTTTTGGGACACCATCGTCATCTGCACCATGACGGCGCTGGTGATTCTGGTCAGCGGCGTTCCCATTCCCTACGGGACGGATGTGGGGACGGCTCTGACCTCGGCTGCCTTTTCCTCCGTTTACGGAGACTGGGTGTCCGTGGTGATTGCCGGGGCGCTGTGCTGCTTCGCCTTCGCCACGGTGCTGGGCTGGGGGCTCTACGGTGCCCGCTGCGCCCAGTTCCTCTTCGGAGCCAATACCTGGAAAAAATTCGTGCTGCTGCAGGCCATCACCGTGGTACTGGGCGCCGTGCTGAAAACCGGCACCGTCTGGCTCCTGTCCGAGACCGTCAACGGCCTGATGGCCATCCCGAATCTGATCGCGCTGGCGGCGCTGAGCCCGGAGCTCGTCCGCCTTACCAAAGAATATCAATATACTTTGGCGCGCTCCCGCGCCAACGGAGGTACCAATGAAAGTTTCCATCAACGCCAATCGCTGCGAGCCGTCTCCCATGCGCAAGTTCCACCCGCTGGCCATTCAGGCACAGAAGCAGGGGAAGAAGATCTACCATCTGAACATCGGTCAGCCGGACATCAAGACTCCTCAGGCCTTCTATGATGCCGTTCAGGGCTTCCGCCAGAACACATTGGCCTACGAGGCCTCCCCCGGCATGCCGGCGCTGATCGACGCCATCCGCCGCTACTACGGCACCATCGGCGTGGAGCTGGAGCCGGACGACGTGCTGATTACCACCGGCGGCAGCGAGGCGCTGCTGCTGACCTGTCTGAGCATTCTGGATCCCTACACCGAGGTGATCGTGCCGGAGCCCTACTACCCCAACTACACCACCTTCGTCCACGCCGCCGGCGGTCGGATCCGGGCGCTGCCCACCCGTGCCGAGGAGGGCTACCGCTATGCCGACCGCAAGCGCATCGAAAGCCTGATTACCAAAAACACCCGCGCCATCCTCATTACCAACCCCGGCAACCCCACCGGTGTGGTACTTACGGAAGAAGAAATGCGGATGATCGCGGACATCGCCAAAAAACACGATCTGTTCCTGATCTGCGACGAGGTCTACCGGGAATTCTGCTACGACGACAAGTTCGGCGTGCCCTCCATGGGCAAATTCCGGGATATCGACAACAATCTGGTCATCGTGGACTCCGTATCCAAGCGGTTCTCCGCCTGCGGCGCCCGGGTGGGCTGCGTAGTCACCAAGAACCGGGAGCTGCAGCAGGCGCTGCTGAAGTTCTGCCAGTCCCGGCTGTCCGTGGCCACCATCGATCAGATCGGCGCCGCCGCGCTGTACGGCGTGGATCCCGGCTTTTTCCGGGAATGCAAGGCGGAATACCGCCAGCGCCGGGATCTGGTGGTCAGCCGTCTGCGGCAGATCCCCGGCGTTCAGGTGGAGGAGCCCATGGGTGCCTTCTATCTGATGGCCAGCCTGCCGGTGGACGACGCGGACAAGTTCCAGAAGTGGCTGCTGGAAAGCTACGATGACCACGGCGACACGGTGATGTTCGCCCCCGGCGCCCCCTTCTATGAGACTCCGGGCATGGGCATCAACGAGGTTCGGATTGCCTACGTCCGGGAGTGCGCCGAGCTGGAGCGTGCCATGGAGCTGCTGGCCGGCGGCATCGCCCGGTACCGCAGCGAGGTTATGGGCGAATAGAAAACGGCGGACATGCCAAAGCTTTGGCACGTCCGCCGTATTGTATATTTCCGCTTCCGCAAGGGGTCATCCCATATGCTTTTCCAGCCACTGGGCGACGTCTTCGTAAATTTCTTCCCGGTTGATCTCGTTGAGGATCTCGTGGCGGCACAGGGGGTAGATCCGCAGGGACACATCCTTCATGCCCGCCTTCCGGAATGCCTCCGCCGCGCGGCGGACGCCGCTGCCGTAGCTGCCCACGGGATCGTCCCCACCGGCGATGAAGAACACCGGCAGCTCCCGGTTCATGGCTCTGAGATTCTCCGGCTTCTGATGATACCGGATGCCTCCCAGCATATCCCGCAGCAGCCCCGCGCTGGCGGTGAAGCCGCAGAGGGGATCCCCGATGTAGGCGTCCACGGACGCGTTGTCCCGGCTGAGCCAGTCAAAGGCCGTCCGGGGATGCTCCACCCGCTTGTTGTAGCCGCCGAACACCAGCTTTTCCAGCGCTTCGCTGGGCTCCCGTTCGCCCTTTTTCCGGCACACCCCCCGGCAGACCGTCTCTCCCACCGCCAGCACCGCGGCCGGCATCCAGCCGGTTCCGCAGATCACGGCGCCGGCAAGGGGCAGTTCCGGGTGCTTTTCCAGAATGGTTCGGGTCATAAAGGAGCCCATGGAGTGTCCGAACAGGAAATAGGGTTTCCCCGGGAATTCCTCCCGGGTCATATTCAGCAGACGGACGGTGTCCTCCACCGCCGTGAACCAGCCGCCGGCAAAATAGCCTTGGGTCACCATGGATTTGCCGTGGCCCATGTGATCCTCCGCCGTCACCAGAAAGCCCAGAGAATTCAGATACCGGGCAAAGCCGTCGTACCGCAAGGTATGCTCGGCAATGCCGTGGACGAGCTGTACCACGCCCCGGATCTCGCCCTCCGGCGTCCAGCGGCAGGCGTGGATCCTCCCCTCGCCCTGGGAATCATAGAAAAACTCGGTCATCATCTCAATCCACCACCTCGTAGCCGGCGTCGGAAATGGCCTTTTTCAGCGCTCCCACATCGGCGGTACCGGTAACGGTCACGTTCTTCGCCTGCAGATCCGCCACGGCGTCCTCGGTGCCGGGGACGGCCCGGCAAGCCTTCTCCACCGCCGCCTTGCAATGGGTGCACATCATACCTTTCACCTGAATTACCGTTTTCATGTTGATTTCCTCCTTCATAACCGCCCGGTTTCGGCGGTGTGATTGACTTTTTTTCGGCTGTATGTTATTATTCTACCACACGATTCCAAAAACGCAAGTATCGCCGATTGATCTCATATCGTCTTTTGCCTCTGTCACAGCCGTCGGCGGCTAAGCCAAGGCTCTGCCCTCATACACACAAACGGAAGGAGTTCCCATATGAACATCAAAATCACAGCCGACAGCACCTGCGACCTGTCCCCCCAGCAGCTTCAGGAACACAATATCACACTGGCGCGTCTCACCGTGGTCAAGGGCGGCGCGTCCTTCGTGGACGGCGAGACCATCACCCCGGCGGACATTTTCGCCCATGTGGCCGCCGGCGGTGACCTTTGCTCCACCACGGCGCTGAATATTGACGAGTACCGCTCCCTGTTTTCCCGTTACGCCGGGGAGTACGACGGCGTGATTCACATCAACATCGGCGCCGGCTTCTCCTCCTGCTACCAAAACGCCTGCATCGCCTCGGAGGAATTCCCCAATGTCCGGGTCATCGACTCCCGGAACCTGTCCACCGGTCAGGGTCATGTGGTGCTGGAGGCCTGCCGTCTGGCCAAAACCTGCGGCTCTCTGGACGAGATCGCCCAGAGATTGCGCGAATTCGCGCCCCGGGTTGAGGCCAGCTTCCTGCTGGATCGGCTGGATTATATGGTCAAGGGCGGCCGCTGCTCCTCCGTTCTGGCGCTGGGCGCCAATCTGCTGAATCTGAAGCCCTGCATTGAGGTGCGGGACGGGAAGATGGTGGTGGTCAGGAAGTACCGCGGCAGCTACGCCAAGTGCCTGGCAGCCTATGTCAAGGATCGTCTGGACGGCCGGGAGGATATCGTCCGGGACGAGCTGTTCCTGACCTACACCCCCATCTCCGACGAATGCCTCGGCGCCGTCAAATCCGCCATCGACCGGTACGGTCATTTCCGCACCCTCTACGAAACCCACGCCGGCTGCACCGTGTCCTGCCACTGCGGCCCCGGCACTCTGGGCGTGCTGTTCGTCCGGAAGTAAAAGGCACCCGCTCTCCGGGAGGAGAGCGGGATTCTTGTATTCGGTTACAGCGCGGAATAGCCGAAGCTGTTGACCAGCGCGTCGATCTTCCGGCCGGCCTTGCAGTAGGGGCATTCGCGGTAGTCGTAGCTGGCATAGTCCGGCAGGTCGCTGACGCTGTAGATGGAGCGGACGGGATACCCTTCCACCTCGTCCACCGCCCGGTAGAGCGCCGCCACGCCGGCCACATAGCCGCCGTAGTAGCCGATGGCCTCGATGCTGCGCTTGGCGGTGAAGCCGGTGGTGACGGAAGCCATCAGCACCAGAACGTGCTTGCCCTTAATCATGGGAATCACGTTCTCCCGGAAAATCATCTGGGAATTGGCGTTGTATTCCGGCTCCAGAACATAAATCGTCTGGTGCTGGTTGAGGGTGCAGAAGCCGGACTTGGTCAGCTCCTCGGCCACGCAGGTTCCCAGCACCGCCGTACCGTCCAGGCAGATGATGGTATCCACAGGCGTATTGTTGATGAAGTGGGACACCAGCTCGTAGGCGCTGGCTTTGGCCTCGGAAAGTCGGGTTTTCTGGAAGGTGATGTCGATGTAGTAGTTGATGTGGCTGTGATTGGTGGCAAAATGGCCCTTGGCATAGCGCAGCGGGACATTGCCCCGGCGAACGGGCAGATTGGTGATCTCGATCATAAGAATCATCCTCCGTGTGATTGGAATCAAAGAAAAAAGAAAAAGCCCTTTTTTCTCCGGCAAGGGCGTTTTCGCCGGAGAAGAAAAAACGCTTTTTTTCATTATAACCTGAAACACACCGGGTTTGCAAGGGGGTATTTCCCGCCGGGGCATCCAAAAATCAGGTGCCTCGCTTGTGCAATCTGCTTATTTTTGCCGCAGCATGGGCTCCTGACGGAGAAATTGTCCGGCAATGATCCGGCAGATCTGCCTTGACCGGATCATTTCGTGGATCTGCGGGAAGCTGGCCCACTGCACGCCGTCGGTCTCCCCCGGCAGAAGCACGATGTCCTTCAGCGGGGTCTCCCGGCGGAGGCAATAGAAATCGTAGATGGTGTGGGCGTCCCGATCGGAGCACATCCACTCGAACTCCGATTCCTCCGCCCGGATTCCGGTCTCCTCGAACAGTTCCCGGGCGATGGCCTGGCGGCTGGTCTCCCCGGCCTTGGCGGCGCCGCCGGAATTCTCCCAGGTGCCGGCGAAGCTCTTGCCGGGCGCCCGGCGGGTCAGCAGCAGATTTCCCCTGCCGTCGTAGACCCACACGCAGACCACGAGGCCGTACTCTCCCGGCTTCCAGGGGGAGCCCCGGCGGTGAACCCGGCCGGTCAGCCGGCGATTCTCATCGTATATGTCATTGTATTCCATATCCCGGCCTCCCTTCACGCCAATATGGGTGATTATAGCACACTATGCGGAAAATGGCAATATCCTTCCCCGACGCTTTTGCCATTGACACTTCCCCGACGCTTTTGCCATTGACAAGCCGGGAAAGGTTCATTATAATGAATCCGATACCGCTGCGGCACCCGGCGCTTTCTCCCAAAAGCCGCCGCCGCATTTGGCGCTGAGGAGGTGTAAATCATGGAAAAGGACGAAATTCAGCAGGAAGAGGAAGAAGTCAGCATCCTGACACTGACCGACGAAAACGGTGTGGACACGGATTTTGAGTATCTGGACAGCATCGAATACGAAGGCAAGGAGTATCTGGTGCTGATGCCCGCCGACGAAATCTCCACCGAGATCGTGATTCTGGAGGTGGAGCCCGTGGACGAGGAGACCGAGAACTATCTGTCCGTCAGCGACGAGGGCATTCTGGATGCCGTCTATGGCATTTTCAAGGAACGCTACAAGGATATTCTGACCTTCGAGGATTGAAAACCGAAACAGGAAGCGGCTGCCGATGGGCAGCCGCTTCTTTTTGATCGTATCCTTCCGCGCAGCCGGGGGCGTTTCGGCGGCAGCGCTTTTCTTTGGGAACTCAGGCCAGATAGATGGCCTTGCAGGCCAGCATGGTTTCGTAGCAGTCCAGCTTGGACACCAGCTCCATGGGCGCGTGCATACACAGCACCGGCACGCCGGCGTCCACGGTGACGATGTTCCGGTTGGCCATGTAGGCCGCCACGGTGCCGCCGCCGCCCTGATCCACCTTGCCCAGCGTGGCGATCTGCCAGACCACCCCGGCCTTGTCCAGCGTGGAACGGACATGACCCATGGCTTCGGCGGAAGCGTCGGAGGCGCCGCCCTTGCCCCGGGAGCCGGTGTACTTGCAGATGGCAACGCCGTAGTTCAGCAGGGAGTTGTTCCGGCGGTCGCAGGTCTCGGCAAAGTTGGGATCGAAGGCGTTGGACACGTCGGCGGACAGACAGAAGGAATTGGCGAAGCACTCCTCCAGCCGGACATTCTGGGCATCGCACAGGGTTTCCATGAAATACTCAAAGGCATGGCTCTGCATACCGGAGATGCCCACGGAACCGATCTCCTCCTTGTCCGCCAGAATGCACACGGCCGTCTTGGCCGGCGTCTCCATGGCAAACAGAGCCTCCAGCTCGGCATAAGCGCAGACCCGGTCGTCGTGACCGTAGGCACCCAGCAGGCTCCGGTCCAGACCCACCTCCCGGCACTTTCCGGCAGGGACGATGGTCAGCTCGGCGGAGAGAAAATCGCTTTCGATGAGGCCGTACTTCTCGTTCAGCAGCTTCATGATGTGCAGCTTCACCAGATCCGCGCCCTCGCCCTCCAGAGGCTCGGTGCCCAGGATCACATTGAGCTGCTCGCCCACGATGCCCTCGGCCAGAGGCTTCTTCATCTGATCGGCGGACAGGTGGATCAGCAGGTCGGAGATCACCAGCACGGGATCGCCCTCGTCCTCGCCCACGGTGACGGTGACGCAGGTGCCGTCCTTCCGGGCCACCACGCCGTGGAGCGCCAGGGGGATGGTGGGCCACTGGTACTTCTTGATGCCGCCGTAGTAGTGGGTCTTGAAGTAGGCGATCTCGGAGTCCTCATACAGCGGATTGGGCTTCAAGTCCATCCGGGGGGAGTCCACGTGGGCGGCGCAGATATTGGCGCCATGATCCAGGCTCTCGGTGCCGATCACCGCCAGAAGGATGGACTTGCCCCGGTTGTTCATGTAAATCTTATCGCCGGGTTTGGCCGCCATGCCGGGGGCGAAGGGCTTGAAGCCCCGCTTCTCCGCCTCCGCGGAAGCCCAGGAGGTGGCCTCCCGCTCGGTCTTGCAGGCGTCCATGAACGCGGCATAGCGCTTGCAGTAGCTTTCCATTTCCGCTCTCTGCTCCGGCGTGATACGGGCGTAGCCGTTCTTGGGAGCCATCAGCAGGGATTCGCGCAGTTCTTCGTTGGTCATATGGATTCTCCTTCGTTTTTTTCTTTCATTATACCCAACTCCGCCAAAAACGCAAGGCATTTCTGACGGAAGGCAGCTTCGGTGCCGTCATTTTCCAGGACAAAATCGCATTTCTCCCGGAACCAGCCCTCGTCGTGCTGGGCGGCGATCCGGCTGCGGGCGTAGCTTTCGGAAATGCCGTCCCGGGCCATGAGCCGCCGGATCCGCTGTGCCTCCGGGGCGGTCACCGCCACGGTTGTGTCGCACAGCTCCGCGAGACCCCCTTCAAACAGGGCAATGGCATCGATGGCCGCCAGCCGGGGTTCGGTTTCCAGAAGCCCCATGACTTCCCGCTTCACGGCACCGTGGGTGATACGGTTTAAGTCCTTCAGGGCGCTTTCGTCGGCAAAGACCAGGGCGCCTAGGATTTTCCGCCGCAGAACGCCTTCCTTTACCGCCTCCGGGAATCGGGCTTCGATGCTCCGAAGCAGCGCTTCGTCGGTTTTCAGAAGCCGGTGGTAGATCTCGTCGCAGTCCAGCACCAGGCCGCCCCGCTCCCGGACGATATTCAAAAGTGTGGTCTTTCCGCAGCCGCTGCCGCCGGTGATTCCCAGAATCATACTTCCGCCTCCGCGTCCACGATGTGGAAGGCAGCCGCCTTTTTCAGCCGGTTCTGCACCGCGTAGGCCACGCCGCCGCCCACGGGGCACCGGGCGTAGACCTGATGAATGGCGGGATCGTCCAGCTCCCGCAGCGCCGCGAACAGTCCGGCGGAAAGGGTCTCCACCTCCGCCTCCCGACCGTAGGACAACGGCGCGCAGCCGGCATACAGCGGCAGCTCCTCCTCAAAGCACAGCACCCGGTCGCCGGGGACAAAATGCCGCCGGATGTAGGCCGCCGCCTGTTCCCGGGAGCCGGAGACGATGACCACCGGCTCGGCTGGGGCGTAATGACGGTACTTCATGCCCGGCGCCTTCACCACGGCATCCTTGTCAATCTGGGCAGTCACCGCCCGGTCGATCACCAGATCCCCCAG
>JAQXIT010000107.1 GCA_029007925.1 Bacillota bacterium
ATTATGAGGAGGATGATTCCGATGGGGAAGGCGGCGATGATCGACACGGACTGGAGCTGGTTCATGGAGTTCTCCGAGAAGATCAGGGCAATGGGGAACAGAATGAACACCACCGCCCAGAAGGTGCGGATCCGCTTGTCCGGCTCCTGATCCGGCTTCAGGCGCTTGTAGCAGTAGCTGGACACCACCATGGTCAGCGCGTCAAAGGTGGTGGAATAAAACGCGATCATGGTAACCGCCAGCAGGATCAGTCCGATGTTGGTCAGCGGCAGGGTATCGAAGATCTTCATAATCGCTTCGGAATAACTGCCGCCGCCGGCGATGAAGCCGGTAACGTCCAGGCCGTGCTTCATCTGCTGGGCCAGGCCGTAGTTGCCCAGGATGATGAAGGATGTAAAGGTTCCCGCCAGGCCCCAGCCATAGCCGCCCAGAACCGTATTGCGGATAGTCCGGCCCTTGCTGATGACGCCGATGAAAAACGGCGTGGCCACGCACCAGACCATCCAATAGGCCCAGTAGTAAATCGTCCAGTTCTGGGGGAAGCCGGTCTCCCGCAGGGGATCCATCCAGGTGGACAGGCCGATGAAATTCTGCGCCAGATTGCCGATGGCGGAGAAGCCGGTCTCCAGAATGTACCGGGTCTCGCCGCCTCCGAAGAGGAAATAGGCCAGCAGCGCGAAGAAGCAATAGCCGCAAAGGGAAGCCAGACGCGCGATGCCCTTCATGCCGAACCAGACCGTGAAGGTATACACCGCCGCAATCAGCAGCAGGATCCCGATGGTCAGGCCGATGCCGTCCCGGATTCCGAAAACCACGCTGATGGCCTGGGAAAGCAGGGGCGTCGCCAGAGAGAAGGTGGTGGCCGTGCCGGCGATCAGGGCGAAGATGGCCGTCAGGTCGATGACCCGTCCCAGCACGCCGTCCACCCGGCTGCCCAGCAGCGGGCGGCAGGCTTCGGAGAACTTCTGCTTGTCCCGCTTGCGGACGTGGATCATGAACCCGAAAGCCACGGCCAGAACGATGTAGAAGCTCCAGGCGATGGGGCCCCAGTGGAACAGCGGATAGGTGGAGGCCCATTTCTGCATGCCGCCCATGGCCTCGATCTGGGGCTCGTTGGCGTAGAGCGCCCATTCGCACAGGGAATAGAACAGGATATCCGCCGCCATGGTGGAGGTGAAAATCATCATGCCCCACTGGAAGGAGGAATACTGGGGCTTATCCGTATTGCCCAGCTTGATGGCGCCGAATTTGGAAAAGGCCATATACAGGGTGCAGCCCAGAATGCCCACGCCCAGCAGCGCGTAATACACGCCGCAGTCATCCCCCAGGAAGCCCCGGACGACGCCGAGAACCAGCTTGGACTGCTCCGGGAACACCATAAACAGCACACAGATCACCAGCACAAAAGCCAGCGGCACGATCATGGACACCCAGTCTAATTGATTTTTGATTTTTTCCTGTTTCATGTGTCAAGTTCTCCACATCGATAGGTTGGATCCGCTTCACACAGCTCCGCGAAGCTGTCGATTTCCAGAATGTCGCCCCGGCGGATGGGGCAGATGCCCAGCCGGTAATCCCGGGGATGGCAAAACAGCGCCACGTCGTCCCAATAGATGTTCCGGTTCCGCTTTTCCAGAAATTCCTGCTCCAGATGGGCTTTCAGCCGCCGCCCGTCTTCCTTCGTCCACCGGGACACGCTGAAAAGCTGCCACCCGCCGGCGCCGCCGGTGCGGCTGCAGGAGGTGACGATGCCGTCGTCCACCGTCAGAAGCCATTCGTCGGTAGGTTCGTCTGTCCAGACGCAGCTATAGCCGGAACGGGTGAATTCCCGGTGCAGGATGTCCGGGTTGCGGATGATCTGATCGCCGTCCAGAATGATGGCGTTTTCCAGATGCTCCCGGGCAACAAAAAGGGAGGCAATGTTGTTGCAGGTGTCGTACCAGGGATTCTCGATCAGCCGAACCCCGTCGTACTGCTTGGCCCACTGATAAAACTGCTCCTTGCGGTAGCCCACAACCACATAAATCTCATGGATGTGATTTTGGTGGAGCGCCGCGATCAGCGTATCGATCATGGAGACGCCGTTCACCTTCACCAAAGGCTTGGGCGTTTCCAGGGTGACCGGTCGAAGCCGCTGCCCGATCCCGGCAGCCATGATGATCGCCCGCTGGATTCTTTGCTCAGACATAATCTCTGCCGAATTCCTTCCTGTATTCTTCAAGAAAAATTGCCGGATACTCCCTGGCGTAGTCATACTGCCGCTGGGCGTACACACCGAATTCCACGCCGCAATGGCGCTTGAACTCGCACCAGTTGCTCCAGAGCAATCCGCTGACGGCAATGTAGCCATAGATCTTCATCCGGGTTGGATGGTCACAGCCCTCGGGGAAATACAGGCCGATCAGCTCGTCCACCTGCTGCCGGTCGTACATGGCGTAGACGGCAAACATGGCAATATCCAGATGGGGATCCTGCATTCCGGCATACTCCCAGTCGATGAGCCTGATCTCTTCCCGTCCGTCCTGACCGGCGACAAACAGGAAGTTATCCGGAACGGCATCGATGTGGCACAGGGTACACTCCTTGGGCTGCTCGTCGAGATAGCGCCGCAGCGCCAGGACGGACTGCCTGACTTGCGGATAATCGGCATGGCAGGACGGGGCGCCGTCCCAAAGGCTCTCGTAGAAATCCAGCCGCTCCCACAGATCAAAGGTATGTCCCACCGACAGCCGCCGGCGGTGGAAATTCCGCAGCGCCGCCATGCACTTCCCGACGCTTTCCCGGCAGCCGCTGTCGCAGGGGCGGGCGTTTTCCAGATAGGACGCGATCTTGATGCCGGACACCGGGTCGAAATAGTGGATATCCTCGCTGATGCCCAGCGGAGAAACCACGCGGTAAACTTCATGCTCACGAGCCCGGCTAATCAGCTGCTCCGTGCCCTCGCCGGGGATGCGGATCATGTACCGCTTGCCTCGAACCCAGAAGGAGTAAGACCGGTTGGTCATCCCGGCTTTCATAACCTGAAGCTTCTCCACTTCCTCCGCGCGGCAGAAGCCGCAGGATTCGATGGTTTGCGCAATGGATAATTTTGTCATGCTTAACCCCCAAATCGGTTCCCAAGGAATTGCCGCGGACTGACGGCACGTCCGGCCACGGCGGTGGCGCCGGAATCAGCCGATACGCCTCCATTTTCTACATTATATTCGATTCTGAAGGAATTGTAAACCGCTATTTCCGGCGGAATGTGGGGATTTCCAAAAGATGCGCGCGGAATTCCCATTTTCCCCCGAAGAACGCGGAATATCCCTTGCAAAACAGGGCAAATCATGATATGATAAAATGACGGAAAATCAAAGGAGGCGCTTCCATGACCTTACAGGAATCCGGCGAAATGTATCTGGAGACCATCCTGATCCTTTCCCGCCGGGGCGACCGCGTCCGCTCCGTGGACATCAGCGAGCACATGGGCTACTCCAAACCCAGCGTCTCACGGGCAGTTGGCCTGCTGAAGTCCGCGGACTACATCACCATCGACGGCGACGGCCACATCCACCTCACCGACTCCGGCAGGGATATTGCCGAAAAAATCTTCCGCCGCCATACGCTCCTGACGGAGCTTCTGGTTTCCTTCGGCGTCAGCCCGGACACCGCCGCCGCCGACGCCTGCAAAATGGAACATGTCATCAGCGACGAAACCTATGAAGCCATCCACCGCCATATGCACGCATATGGAAGCAATACCAAACACACTATTGAGGAGGCAAAGGAATGACTCTCAGCGAAAAAAAGCAGCTCCAACTCACCGCCTGCAAAATCCGCATGGGCATCATTGAATCCACCTACCATGCCAAGTGCGGCCATCCCGGCGGAAGCCTGTCCGCTGCGGATCTGTTCACCTATCTCTATTTCCGGGAGATGAACATCGATCCCACCAACCCCAAAGCGCCCGACCGCGACCGTTTCGTCCTCTCCAAGGGCCACACCGCTCCCGGCCTTTACGCCGCGCTGGCTTACCGGGGCTTCTTCCCCGTGGAGGATCTGAAAACCCTGCGGCGGATCGACAGCTACCTGCAGGGTCACCCCAATATGAACATGGTTCCCGGCGTGGATATGTCCACCGGCAGCCTGGGTCAGGGTGTCTCCACCGCCGCCGGCATGGCGCTGGCCGCCAGGCATCAGGGCAAATCCTGCCGGATCTACACCCTGCTGGGTGACGGCGAGATCCAGGAGGGACAGTGCTGGGAGGCCTTCATGTTCGCCGCCCACTACAAGCTGGACAACCTGTGCGTCATCATCGACAACAATGGCCTGCAGATCGACGGCAACATCGCCGACGTCATGAGCCCCTACCCCATCACCGACAAGCTGGAGGCCTTCGGCTTCCATGTGGAGGCCATCGACGGCCACGACTTCGACGCCATCGAGAAGGCCATGAACATCGCCCGGGAAACCAAGGGCAAGCCCACCGCCATCGTCATGAAGACCACCAAGGGCAAGGGCGTCTCCTACATGGAGAACAAGGCCGGCTGGCACGGCAAGGCCCCCAACGAGGCCGAGTATCAGCAGGCCATGAGCGAACTGACCGCGCATTACGCAGAACTGGAGGTGCAGTAATATGGCTGACATCATCAAAACCGCTACCCGTGACGCCTACGGTAAGGCTCTGGCAGAGCTGGGCCAGGAAAAAGAGGATCTCATCGTGTTCGACGCGGATCTGGCCGGTGCCACCAAAACCGTCACCTTCCAGAAGGCCTTCCCCCAGCGGCATTTCGACTGCGGCATCGCCGAGGCCAATATGATCGACGTGGCCGCCGGCGCCTCCACCATGGGTCTGGTTCCCTTTGCTTCTTCCTTTGCCATGTTCGCCGCCGGCCGTGCCTATGAGCAGGTGCGTAACTCCATCGGCTACCCCCACCTGAACGTGAAAATCGGCGCCACCCACGGCGGCATCTCCGTGGGCGAGGACGGCGCCAGCCATCAGTGCTGCGAGGACTTCGCCCTGATGCGTACCATCCCCGGTATGGTGGTCATCTGCCCCGCCGACGCCGAGGAGGCCCGGCAGGCCGTTCGCGCCGCCTACGCATATGAGGGGCCGGTATATCTGCGCTTCGGCCGTCTGGCCGTGCCCGAATTCCACGAGAAGGACTTCCCCTTCCGGATCGGCAAGGGCGAGGTTCTGCGGGAAGGCACCGATGTGGCCATCATCGCCAACGGTCTGCTGGTCTACGAGGCCGTCGTAGCCGCGCAGCGTCTGGCGGAGGCCGGCATCAGCGCCATGGTCATCAACATGGCCACCATCAAGCCTCTGGACGAGGAACTGGTGCTCTCCGCCGCCCGGAAGTGCGGCAAGGTCATCACCTGCGAGGAGCATTCCGTCATCGGCGGTCTGGGCGAAGCGGTCTGCGGCCTCCTCAGCGAGAAGCTGCCCACTCCCGTCCGCCGCATCGGCGTCAACGACGTGTTCGGTCACTCCGGCCCTGCCGTGGAGCTGCTGAAGGCTTTCGGCCTCAGCGCCGACCACATCGTCGAGGTCGCCAGGGAAATGTGCGAATAACTTTCCGAACCAGAACGGCGCACCCAACCGGGTGCGCCGTTTTGCACGTTGCAGCCGTTCCCTCCTGAGCGAAAGGGAAGGATCCCCGCGCCGATTCGACCGGTGCGGTACCAAAAGTCTGTCATTCCGAGGGAGCGTCAGCAACCGTAGGAATCTCATTTGAATTCCACGCAAAGACATTAAGTGAGATTGCCGCGTCGGGGCTTGCGCCCCTCCCCGCAATAACATTTTTCAGAAGAAGCGGCGTACCCGGTGGGTACGCCGCTTCGCTTACCGTATAAAGAAGAAATAGACAACCGCGCACATCAGCAGGATCACGGCGACGCACACCGGGAAGATGGTCAGGAAAGCGGACAGAATCATGGTTCCGATTTCCTTCCCGCTGACCGGCTCGTTCTGCAGCTCCTCCAGCTCCCGCGCCCGAAGCTCCTCCATGGAAGGCAGCGTTTCGTGCTTGCCCTTCCGGCTGACTTCGGCGTCCAGCGCCTCCTGCTCCGGATCCCGGCCGTCGGCCCTCATCCGGCGCTCCCGGGACCACTTCATGGCCCGGTTGATCTTTTTCTGCAGGAACATGGCTCAGTCCTTGTTGGCCTCCAGAATGTGGTGGCAGGCCACCATATGGTTGGGCCGAACCTCCCGCATCTGAGGCGTAACCTGGGTGCAGATCTCGGTGCAGTATTTGCAGCGGGTGTGGAACTTGCAGCCCTTGGGCGGATTGACGGGGCTGGGAATATCGCCTTCCAGAACCTCGGGCGTCTTTTCCTGATTCTCGTCGGTGGTGGGAATGGCGTTCAGCAGCGCTTCCGTGTAGGGATGCAGGGGATGGGCGAAGATATCATCGGAAGGAGCCATCTCCACCATGTTGCCCAGGTACATAACGCCGATCCGGTCGGAAATATACTTGACCACAGACAGGTCGTGGGTGATGAACAGGTAGGTCAGGTTCTGCTTTTCCTTCAGATCCTGCAGCAGGTTGATGATCTGCGCCTGAATGGACACGTCCAGAGCGGAAACCGCCTCATCACAGACCACAAACTTGGGCTTCAGCGCCAGAGAACGGGCGATGCCGATACGCTGCCGCTGGCCGCCGGAGAACTGATGGGGATAGCGGTGCAGGAAGTAGGGCGCCAGACCGCACTCGTCCATGACGCGGATGATCTCGTCCTTCATCCGGTCGTCGTTGCGGCGGAAATACCTGTGGGCCAGCATACCCTCGCCGATAATCTGACCCACGGTCATACGGGCGTTCAGGGAAGAATAGGGATCCTGGAAAATAAGCTGCAGATCGCTGCGCAGACCCCGCATTTCGGAGTAGGTCAGACGGGCCAGATCGATGCCGTTGCTGTGGTGCGCCTCAAACTCCGCGTAACCGGGCTCGTTGCAGTACTGCCGGCGCAGCTCCGCGATCTTGCCGTGAACCACCTCAATGCGGCGGTTGATGCCGTCGATTTTTTCGTTGCAGGCATCCATGCGGGCCTGAACCTTGTCCAGCTTCGCCTGGGCGGCAGCTTCGTTGCCGCCGTTTTCCTTTGCCTTGCGGACAGCGTAGGCGGCGTCATCCAGATCCAACTGGATGCTCACCCGCTGACCCTCGGCGCTGCGCAGCTCCTTGGAAATGTCGTACTCCTCCAGGAACACCTTTTCGATGACCTTCAGATCCGGCGCCGCGATGAGGCCGCCGATGAGGGTGGTCACGTCCAGCATGGCGTCGTTGGCTTCCTTCTTCAGGCGAACCAGCTCGTCATGCATGGCAAACTGCTCCTGCTCGGTCTTTTTGTCGTATTCCGCCTGGAAGGCTTCGTACTTCTCCTTGGTGGTTCGCATCAGCTCCCGGCGCTTGGTCAGGGTGCGGAAGGTATCCCGGGCATATTTGGGGGCGATTTCGTCGATGGAGCGGCCGAAATACATGGTGCGGCCGTCGGTCTGCTTGTAAAGCTGCAGGATGGAACGACCCAGCGTGGATTTGCCGCAGCCGGACTCGCCCACGAGGCCGAAGGTCTCGCCTTCGTAAATGTCAATGCTAATGCCGTCGTTGGCCTTGACGAAGCTGTGCTTTCCCACGGGGAAGTACTGCTTCAGATTGCTGATCTGCAGCAGAATCTTCTTTTCGTTATTCTCCATGGCGCGCCTCCTTCTCCGGATAGAAGCACCGGATTTCATGACCCTCGCCGACCTTTACCAGCTCGGGCTCCTGGTCGATGCACTTCTGGGTGCAGTATTTGCACCGGGGGCCGAACTTGCAGCCCTTGGGCAGATCCAGCGGATGGGGAACGGCGCCGGGGATGGCGTCCAGCCGCGTGGCTGTGGTGTCCAGCTGGGGAACCGACGCCAGCAGGCCCTCGGTATAGGGGTGGGAGTGGGTGCTGGACTTGGAGAACAGCACCTTGGCGGGGACGTGTTCCACCACCTCGCCGCAGTACATGACGGCCACGTCGTCGGCCATCTGGTTGATGACGCCCAGGTCATGGGTGATGAACATGATGGCGGTGCCGTGCTCTTCCTTCAGATTGTTCATCAGGTGCAGGATCTGCGCCTGAATGGTCACGTCCAGAGCGGTGGTGGGCTCGTCGGCGATGAGGAGCTGAGGCTCGCAGGCCAGGGCCATGGCAATCATGACACGCTGCCGCATACCGCCGGAGAGCTGGTGGGGATACTGGTTCAGCACCACCTCAGGATTGGGGATCTTCACGTCGGCCAGCATTTTCAGAGCGGCCTCGCCGGCCTGCTTCTTATTCATGCCCCGGTGGATGATGAAGGGCTCGGACAGCTGCCGCTTCACGGTAAAGACCGGGTTCAGAGCCGTCATGGGCTCCTGGAAAATGACGGAGATCTTGTTGCCGCGGATGTGATACATCTCGGACATGGGGATTTTGGTCAGATCCTGTCCCTCGAACAGGATCTCACCGGAGTCGATATAGCCGTTGCCGTCCAGCAGCCGCAGAATGCTCATGGCGGAGACGGACTTGCCGGAACCGGACTCGCC
>JAQXIT010000108.1 GCA_029007925.1 Bacillota bacterium
GAAATGCGCGGTTCTGCTTCTGCTGATTCTGGCCTTGCTGGCCGGCTGTCAGAGCGGCAATCCGAAGGAAACCACACCGGGTTCCGAGCCCACCGCTCCTTCCACCGAGGCTACGGAGCCCTCCGATCCGATTCCCGCGGCGGATCCCAATGCCATCGTGGATACTCTGGGAGCGCCCATCCATTCCGTGGTATTCTACAGCTTCTCCGGTGACGGCTCCCGGGAGGACGAGAAAACGACCCTTTCTCTGGACTATACCCCGGATCCGGAACCGTCCGACGTCCAGTACATCCTCATCAATCAGACCTCCTTCTACGACGCCATTGCCGGCGGGCTTTCCTGCAGGGTCACCGGCGCGGCGGGCAGAACCTATCTCCGGAATATGCTGGATGCCGCCGTATTTTCCGAAGAACCGGTGGAATATGATTTCGAGTCTCCCTTCACCCTGGAGCTTCTGGTGCTGGACGGCGTCCAGCGGACATCCTACTGGATCATGAAAAATGGCGACCTGCTGAAGTGGGTTGGAGGTTCCGTCTTCTATCTGGCGGAAGGCGCCGCCGATCATCCGATCTGCAGCGCGCTGGCCTACCAGTACGGCAGCCTCTTCAACCTGAATGAGATTCAGGCGCTGGAGACCATGGGTTATACCGATTACAAAATGACGGTCTCCTGCGGCGATACCGAATGGGTTCTCACCAATGCTCAGGCGCAGGAATTTGTCGGACTCCTGAACGACCGGGAGGTTAACATCGGCGCCCTGCTGCCCGCTTCCGTGTCGCCTCAGAACCACTGCCGCATCACGGAATCCTGCCTGAAATCGGATGGCGAACCGCTGGAGCGCACCTGGTATCTGCTGGAGGACGGCAGAATGGCCTGGTTCGGCAGGCCACAGACCGCCTACCACTTCGACGCCGGCTACTGGGAAGTCTATGAAACCGCCTCCGCCCCCGTCTATCTGGCAGACACGGACTGCAGCTTCGCCGCGGCCATCGCGTTCCTTCAGAGCACCGCCGAATAAGTTCAAAAACGCGAGTCCCTGCCGGGATCCCGGCAGGGGCCTTCTTATCCTTTGGCCATGGCCAGGCGGCGCAGGACAATCCGGAACATCTGCCCCCAGGTGAGCTTCGCCACGCCGGCGCCGGCCACCATGGGCACCTGCGCCAACACCTGCTCCCCCGCCCGGACGGTGAGGGTTCCCAGCCGCTGCCCCTGACTCACCGGCGCCGCCACCTCCGGCTCCAGCGTCACCTCCGTGGTCACGCTGCTTTTCTGGGACTTGTCGATGAGCAGCCGGGTCTCCTCCGCCGGCACCGCCGTGACGGTTTTTTCCGTCCCCAGCTTCACCCGCACCGTATTTTCCGCCGGGAGTTGGGGCTCCGCCAGGGCAAAATTGGCAAAGCCGTAGTCCAGAAGCTGCTTGCAGGCGGCGAACCGATCCTTGGAGTTCTCGCAGCCCATGACCACCGCCACCAGCGCCAGGCCGTCCCGCTCCGCCGTAGCCGACAGGCAGTACCCCGCCCGGACGGTGAAGCCGGTCTTGAGCCCCGTGGCTCCGGGGTAGAAGCGCACCAGCTTGTTGGTATTGGCCAGGCCGAAGGCGCCGCTGCGGACGGTGTCCATCCAGATGGTGGTGTATTTGCAGATATCCGGGTGGTTTTTCATCAGCTCCCGGGACATGACGGCGATGTCATAGGCCGAGGTCAGATGCTCTTTGGCGGCGTCATCGTCGTCCAGGCCGGTGCAGTTGACGAAATGGGTGTCGTTCATGCCCAGCTCCTGCGCCCGCTGATTCATCCGCTCCACGAAACCCGTTTCGCTGCCGGCGATATGCTCCGCCATGGCGCAGGCGCAGTCGTTGGCGGAGCTGACGGCGATGGATTTGACCATGTCGGACACGGTCATGGTCTCCCCCACCTTCAGGTAGATCTGGCTGCCGCCCTTGGCCGCGGCGGCCTCCGAGGCGGTGACGGTGTCGTCCCAGCCGATCTTCCCGGAGTCGATGGCCTCCATAATCAGCAGCATGGTCATCACCTTGGTGACGCTGGCGGGGGGCAGCTTCTCGTGGGCGTTCTGCTCATACAGCACCGTGCCGGTGGCAATGTCCATCAGCAGGGCGCTTTTCCCCGCCACCTCCATATTGACGGCGGCCACCCGCGCCGGCAGCAGCCCCACCGTCAGGCACACCGCCAGCAAGATACATACGCGCTTCATATCCGATCCCTCCGAACCTTTGGTGGTACAGCCTATGCGGCACGTCCGCCGGATAGACGCCCGTTTTTTTCGGCGGGACAGGAACGGAAATTCCCTCCGGCGCATAGGATAACCGGAGGTGATTGGATTGTCTATCGTGAGAACCGACGTTCCCCAGACCGCGGCCCTCTGCGCCGACACCATTCTGGCGCTGACGGCGGCGTACCCCTTCTGCCGCTCCGAGCTGCTGACGGAAACCGCCTTCGGCCGCCCCATCCGGACGCTGGTCATCGGCTCCGGCCCCCGGAAGGTGCTGTTCACCGCCGCCCACCACGCCAACGAATGGATCACCTGCCCGGTGATCCTGAAATTCGTGGAGGAATTGGCGGAGGCCATCGTGGCCGGCGGCGCCATCGGCGGGGTGGACGCGGCGGAGCTTCAGCGGAAGGTCACCGTCTACACCGTCCCCATGGTGGATCCCGACGGGGTGGATCTGGTGACCGGCGCCATTGAGCCGGGGCAGCTTCCCTACGAAAAAGCGGTGTCTTTGGCGGAAAATTATCCCGATATTCCCTTCCCGGACGGCTGGAAGGCCAATCTTCTGGGGGTGGATCTGAATCTCAACTACCCCGCCGGATGGCTTCAGGCCCGGGAGATCAAATTTTCTCAGGGTTACACCCTTCCCGGCCCCCGGGAGTATGTGGGGCGGGCGCCTCTGAATCAGTTGGAGACCCGGGCTCTGGCCGGGTACACCGAGGCGGTGGATCCGGCGCTGGTGCTGGCTTACCACACCCAGGGAAAGGTGATCTACTGGCAGTTTGAAGACATTCCGGTGCCCGGCGCCCGGGAGCTGGGGGATCGTCTGGCTCAGGTCAGCGGCTACGAGCTGGCGGACACCCCCTACGAGTCGGCCTTCGCCGGGTACAAGGACTGGTTCATCAAGACCTTCCGCCGCCCCGGCTACACCGTGGAGGCCGGCGAGGGCGTGAACCCCCTGCCTCTGAGCCAATTCGACCAGATCTACCGGGATAACCTGCCCCTGCTGGTCACCGCCGCGCTGGGATAGGAGGAGAGTTTGGAGTGAAGATTCGGAATTCGGAATGAGAAATTTGGAATGACAGACCTTTCGGCATCCCGCTGTAGGGGCGGCGATTCGCCGCCCGCGATGCGCTGCCGCGCGGAAAATCAGGGGCGGCTCCGTTTTTTCGCAAAAAAACAGGCAAAATCCGCAGGCGACCTGCGGATTTTGCACAGAAAGAGGAGAGGAAAATGAAAAGAAGAAAACTCTTGCAGCGTTTGACTTTATTATAGAAGGCAGTTGTGAATAAAAAAAGTGCATAGATGTTAAGATTCTTTGAAGTTATAAAATCTTTGGAAACTTCTCTTTCTGGGGCTTGCGTTTGGCGCGATTTTGCGGTAACATATATGCAGGGAAATATGAAACCTATTATGGAGGACGATATATCATGATTAAAGTGGATATTTCCAATGTATGGGGGCAGCTGGCTCTTCCGGATCTGCTGGCCGTGGAGAAGGAGGTCGCCGCCGCTCACGATACCCTGTCCCGGGGCACCGGCGCCGGCAATGATTTTCTGGGCTGGCTGAAGCTGCCCGTGGCTTCCGAGACCGACGAGATGCGCCGCATCCGCAGCGCCGCCGACCGTATCCGCCACAGCTCCGACGTTTTCGTCGTGGTCGGCATCGGCGGCAGCTACTTAGGCCCCCGGGCAGCCATCGAGCTGCTGCAGGGCACCAATCACAACATCGGCAAGGGCAAGGGCGATCCCCAGATCTATTTTGCCGGCAACGGCCTCAGCACCCGGGCTTGGAATGAGCTGATGGGTCTGCTGGAGGGCAAGGACTTCTCCGTGGCCGTCATCTCCAAATCCGGCACCACCACCGAACCCGCCATCGCTTTCCGTGGCCTCAAGTGGATGCTGGAGCGCAAGTACGGCACCGACGGCGCCCGTCAGCGGATCTACGCCATCACCGACCCCTGCAAGGGCGCCCTGCGCCAGATGGCTACCGAGGAAGGCTGGGAGACCTTCGTGATTCCCCCCGATGCCGGCGGCCGCTACAGCGTTCTCACCGCCGTGGGTCTGCTGCCCATGGCCGTGGCCGGCATTGACATCCGCAAGGTGATGGCCGGCGCTTTTGAAGCCAAGGAAGCCTACGACAACCTGCGCTCCTTCGAAAACCCCGTCTGGCTCTACGCCGGCGTGCGGAACCTGCTGTACCGCAACGGCAAGAGCATCGAGCTTCTGGAATCCTTCGAGCCCGGCTTCCGGATGATGGGCGGCTGGTGGCAGCAGCTCTTCGGCGAGTCCGAGGGCAAGGACGGCAAGGGCATCTTCCCCGTCACCGCCGAGTTCACCGCCGACCTCCACTC
>JAQXIT010000109.1 GCA_029007925.1 Bacillota bacterium
CTCCAGATGGAAGATCCTGGCACTTTCTTCACTGAGTCCCATGCTGTCCCGGAGCATGCCGGTCAGCATCTGAGTCTCGGCGGATTCGGAAGCCTGTGTCTCGCGGGTTCTGTCCCGCATAAACAGCAGCCGGAACAGCTCCGGCTCCTCCTTTGCAAAACCGATGTAGGCCATGCCGCTGGCCTTGTAGGGCGGATAACGGCCGGCAGCCATCTCCTGCCGGATCCGGGCTTGATAATATGCGTCCGCAGCGTGGATTACTTCCAGCTGCAGCTCCTCCATACTTTCAAACAGCCCGAACACCACCTTGGATGAGGAATTCAACTCCGCGCCCACGGCTCTGGCGGTAACGGCGCCGATACCCTCCCGCCGGGTCAGGTCCAGAGCGGCCAGAACGATCTGCTCTCTGGTAAATCTGCATTTTGGCGGCATATGTGTTTCTCCTTTCCGCAACATTTGTTGTGCATCATCTGTTGCCTATTGTAGCGACAGCATTTGCAATTGTCAACCCTCAGAAACAAAAAACGAAGCGGTACCTTCGTACCGCTCCGCATTCGTATTAAAAGGCCGCGACTTCCGGATCCGCTTTCTCTGCCGGTTCCACCCTTCGGGCGGTGAGCACCGGCCCCAGCTCCCCCTGATACAGGGGATGCTTCTCGGCGGACACGGTGGCCTCCACCGTGACCCAGGATCTGGGCTCCAGCTTGCCGGCACCCTCGTAGCGGCAGGGAACGCCGCAAAACTGGATGTCCTCCACGCAGCAGGTCATGACAAACCGGCCGGGGGCGAACATTCCGTTCCGATCCCTGCGCAGCATGGCCACCTGCCCCTTGAACCGCACGGTCTTGTCCTGATACTTCCGGGGCTCCTCCGTCACATCCCGATACCACAATGCGTAGTCCTCGTCCCGGATCTCCACAACGGGAGCGTTGATATCGAAGGGCAGCGGATCCTCCACATCGTCAAAGGCGGTGGTGCCGTCGGTGTAGTCGTATAGAATGTCGATGCGCCGGTTGGCGGCTCTGGCAATCTTGTGGAAGGGCATGGTGTCCTCCCCCTTGGTGAGGCGGTTAAAAACCACCATCTGCGCGCCGGTCAGCTTGTCTATCACCAGATTACGCATATTGGCATTGTAGGCCATAAAGGTGGTGGAGTCCGCGAACATGACCTCCTGGGCAATGACCCACTCCTGGGGGAAACGGGTGTAGAGATCTCCCACAAGCTGCATTCCGTTCAGTTCCGCCACAACCCGCTGCGCCCGGCATTTCTTTGCCAGATTCTGCAGTTCCTTGGTGGTAACGGTTTGCTGATCCAGCACCGCAAGCTGGACGTTCTGATGGGGATAGGCGGAAAAATCGTATTCTTCCTCCCCTTCCTCAAACACCAGCAGCAGCGTCCGCTCACCGGCGTTGAAGCGGGGATCCTCCAGGGTCTCCTGAATAAACTTTGTCTTGCCGGAATCCAGAAATCCGGTAAAAGCATACACCGGGATCTGCTGCATAATTACACCCCAAACAGTGCGGCAACCGCCTTCTCATCCAGCTTGGAGCCGATGACGCAGAGCTTGCCGATAACCGCGGCGGAGCCGGTGCGAATGTCGTGCTCCTCGGGAACATAGTCGAAGTGGATCCAGCTTCCGTCGGCGCCAGGAAGGATGCCCTTGGCGCGCAGGATGGCGCCGTACTTTCCGGAATCCAGTTCCCGGAGGGCGTGGTTGATCTCATCCCGGGTGAACTTCCGGGTAGTCTCCGTACCCCAGGAGGTGAACACCTCGTCGGCATGATGGTGATGATGGTCATGGTGGTGACCGTGGCAGCAGTGATGGTCCTCCTCGTCCTCATCGTCGTCATGATGGTGGTGGCCGTGGCAGCAGTGATGGTCCTCCTCGTCCTCATCGTCGTCATGATGGTGATGACCGTGGCAGCAGTGATGGTCCTCCTCGTCCTCATCGTCGTCATGATGGTGATGGCCGTGGCAGCAGTGATGCTCCTCCTCGTCCTCATCGTCGTCATGATGGTGATGACCGTGGCAGCAGTGGTGCTCGTCCTCGTCCTCATCGTCATCCTCATGGGCATTCTCCAGCCTTGCCAGCTCGGCGGCCAGGGAAGCCTTGCCTTCCATGGCTTCCAGAAGCTGCGCGCCGGTAAGCTGCGGCCAGGGTGTGGTGACCAGCGCTGCCTGGGAATTATGCTCCCGGATCAGCGCAACGGCGGCATCCAGCTTGTCCTGCGGAATGGAATCGGTGCGGGAGAGGATGATGGTTGAGGCCGTCTCGATCTGATTGTTGTAGAACTCACCAAAGTTCTTCATATAGACCTTGACCTTGCCGGCGTCGGCCACCGCCACGGTGTGCCCCAGCGTCACATCCTCACCGGTGACCTTCTCCACGGCGGCGATGACATCGGACAGCTTGCCCACACCGGAGGGCTCGATCAGAATCCGCTCGGGCGCATACTCCGCGATGACCCGGGTCAGTGCTTTGCCAAAATCTCCCACCAGACTGCAGCAGATGCAGCCGGAGTTCATCTCGGTGATGTTGATGCCGGCATCCTGCAGGAAACCGCCGTCGATACCGATCTCACCGAACTCATTTTCGATGAGCACCAGTTTTTCGCCCGTGTAGGCTTCCTGAATCATCTTCTTGATAAGCGTGGTCTTGCCGGCGCCCAGAAAGCCGGAATAAATGTCGATTTTTGTCATGGTATACACCTTCTGTATGATTTTTATCTAAGGTATTATACCACCATTTTCCCACAATGACAAGTCAAATTTCCTTTGCCATTCCACGAAAATCAGACACGTTCCCCTTGATTCCGTTGGTTGTTTGGGTTACTCTATACATTGGCAGACATTCCCCGGCTGCGACAAGTCTGCCCAACCGCCGTCCCGATCTCCCACGGGACGGCGGTTATCTGTTACAGCACCGGAATCAGCAGAAGTCTCCCCCGCTCCGGCTCCTCCTCCAGGCCGTTGGCTGCCCGGATGGCATCCACTGTGGAGCCGCACTCTCTGGCGATGTCCCAGAGTCTGCAGTCTCCTGCCCGGCGCAATATCAGCGACGGTCTCGCCGGATCCGGCTCTTTCACCTCCCCAAGCTCCAGACAGGTCACCATGGGCAGCCCCTGCTCCGAGAAAACCGTCGATTCCAGCAGGCATTCCGCCGTCAGTTCCACCCCCTGAGGGGTCACGGACGCCTGTGGCTGCCCCGTCGGACGGACATAGGCATCCACCCGGTTCCCGGGATCCGAAGCAAAGGCGCAGCTTTTCTCGCAGCGCGCCGAAAGCCCCTGTATCGTTCCGGCATCGTCCCGGTAGAGAATCTGGAAATGCCCCG
This sequence comes from Bacillota bacterium, assembly GCA_029007925.1. GTDB lineage: Bacteria > Bacillota > Clostridia > Oscillospirales > Oscillospiraceae > Faecousia. The sequence goes on from JAQXIT010000109.1 coordinate 3,335, forward strand.
CCAAGGTCACCTCCGCCGTGTCTCCCTCCTGCCGCCGTACCGGCTGATCGGGATAGAAGCACACATCCATGATTTTGCCGCCCTGCAGGTCCAAGGTTTGGGAAATGCGCAGCGGATCCTGCCTCTGATCCAGCCTCGCCGGCAGTTTCAGCTCCTGAGTTTCCGGTTTCACACTGCGCTGTGGACTGTAGGCATCCTCTACAATCTCCACCGCAGCCCGGTCATAGATCACATACTGAGCCGCCACGCCGCATTTGAGCTGCAGGTGCTGTTCCTCCCGGATCAGTTCCAACCCGGTCAGCATGGGGATGACCCAGGCGGTGGCGTTTGGCCCGTAGTCCCGATCCAGATCGGTATACTGAGAGAATGGCACTTCGGTGTCCCAGCCGTGGATGGAGCCGTCGGCGGCGGCGTAAAGGATATGCACCGCGCACTGTCCCCGAAACACCAACCGCCCGGCCATTACCTTCTGATCCGCGATCTGAGGCGTGACCTCATACCGCAGGATCTTCTCCATGTTTGGATAAGTACCGGGCAGTGTCAGCTCCTCGTCCACCTGAAACAGCTTCTCCCCGGCTTCCCGCGGAAGCTCCATGGGATAGCTGGACGAAAGGAGCTGCACATCCTCCGGCGGATTCTGAGCGGAATAGATCTCCGGCTCCACCGGTTCCAGCGCTTCTCCCAGCAGGCTGACGCAGGCTCGCACCATCAGCTTCCGGGCGGAGGTTCCCCGGGCATCCAGTGCTTTCAGCATCGGTGTGACGCAGATGAATCCGTCCCGCTGTGTTTCCGGAAAGTCCCATTTCAGTTGGAACGGAATCCAGGTTTCCACGCTCCGGGGCTCCGAACCATCCTCCGGCGCGTAGAGCGCCCAGGCCATCACCCCGCCGGAAACCGTCATGCCGCCGGTACGCCACTCCTTGCTTCGGATCAGCGTCTGTCCCCAGCAGCCCAGAACCCGGCCGATGTCGGGTATTCCCTCCGGCAGGCGCACCTCCTGGGTCTGCTCCTGATTCTGCACCTGACAGGCCGCTTTGCGCAGGCACTGACAGGTGGTATTGCTGAATTTGAATTCCATACGGATCACTCCTTCTTCCGCTATGCTGGTTTATTCTATTCGGCCGGGGACAAGTTTATGACAACTATTTCTTGCCGGCGCACCAGATACCCAGCGCCATGATCCCGATGCCGATCAGGAAGCTGAAGAAACCCGATTCCAGCCACGTTCCAATCAGAAGCCCCAGGCCGAAGGTGATCAGAGCGCAGCCGCAAAGCTGATTCTTTCGGCACATAAAAAAACACCCCCCGCACAAGTGTATGCGGAGGGCGTTTGAAATTGAACCGGAGCGGCTTATTCGGCGTCCATGGCCTCCTTGCAGGCGGCAAGGACTTCCGACAGCACCGGAATGCAGGTCTTGCGGCCGGATTCTCCGTTTTCGATGGCAACGATGAACGCCAGCGGATATTGTTCATCCGCCACGAACCCGGCGAACATGGCGTTGGGATTTTTCCCGCCGCCAACCTCAGCCGTGCCGGACTTGGCGCAGACCGTGAGACCGGGGAAATTCTCGTCACCGTAATAGGATTCCACATTGTCCCGCATCATATCCCGCAAGGTGGCTGCGGTTTCGCTGGACATCAGCCGCCCTGTGGATACGCTTTGGGCGGTGTGAGTTTCCCAGCTTCCGCCGGAAATATGGGAGACGACATAGGGCTCCACGCCGGTACCGCCGTTGGCAATGGTACCCACGAAGGTCAGGAACCGGCAGGGATTGATCAGATCCTTGTGCTGGCCGATGGCGCTCCAGGCCACCATCACGTCCGCCTCCCCTGCTGCCTGAATGTTACCGGAAGCAGTGGTAATGCCGTCGAAGCTGAGACTTTCGGTGACGCCAAACTGCTGGGCGTACCGCTGCAGCACTTCGCCGCCAAGCTGCCCAGCAATCTGGGCAAATGCGCAGTTGCAGGAGTGCAGGAAGGCATCCCGGAAGGAGATCTCCCCATGGACGCCAAGGCAGGTCACCTTGTCGCCGGCGGCTTCGTCGTAGATCATTTCTCCCTCACAGACAAAGGTCTGCTCCAGAATGTCGGGAATGGTCTCCAGCGCCGCAGCGGCGGTAACGATCTTGAAAATGGATCCCGGCGTATAAGCGGATTTCAGGAAACGGTTCACATAGGCGCCGTCCCAGGCACCGGTCGTGTCGCCTGCAATATCCGGCAGGTTATCCGGGTCAAAAGTCGGTGTGGATATGGCGCAGAGGATCTCGCCGGTGCGGTAGTTGTACACGGCTACGGTACCCTTGTAATCGCCCATGGCCTTCAGTGCCGCCATCTGAACCCTGGCGGATAGGGTCAGCGTAATCTGACCGCCGGTTTCGCCGTAGTCATACACGCCGCCGATGACATCGAAACCGGCCATCTGATCGGCATAGTGGGACAGGATGGGGGCACTGATGTTCCCCTGACGGTCGCCCAGCCAGTGGATGATGGACTTGCGCAGCACCTCATTTTCGCAGTACACACGGCCGTCGGTGGTATCCAGCAGAAGGATGCCGTTCCGATCCGTAATCAGACCGGAACCGCTGCCGTCGTTGTACACATGGGGAGAGCCGGGCGACATGACCCATCCCTCCGAACAGACGAAGTATTCGCCCACGAAGAAAAGGGTGCCTCCCGCCAGGATCAGAATCAGAATCAGCAGGCTGGCCGCCCGCCCAACCACTCTATTCATCGTCGGGCCTCCCTTCCTTGGACTGCCGGACGGCAAAACTGGCATTCTGCCGGGTGTCCGCCGCCTTCACAAAGGCCAGCAGTCCCCAGACACCAATCATGCTGGAGCCGCCGTTGGAAACGAATGGGAAGGTCACGCCGGTCAGGGGCAGCACATCCACGGTTCCCAGAGCATTGAAGATCGCCTGTACCAGCAGAATTCCCGCGGCGGTGCATCCGCCGATGGCGAAAAAGCTGCTGCGCTGCACCGCGGCGGAGCGCAGTGCGAAAATGCCCAACGCAAGGATGCAGACAATCAGCATCAGGCAGATCAGCAGCCCCCACTCCTCCGCCAGTGTGGCAAACACCACGTCGGAATCCGCGGCAAAGACGTTTTTCATCCAGCCCTTTCCGGCGCCCATGCCAAACAGGCCGCCGGAGGCGATGCACATCAGCGCCCGGGTCTGCTGATAGCCGGTGGTCAGCGGATTCTCCCAGATATGCCGCCACGAGGTAAAGCGCCGTAGGGCATGGGGTGCGATCTTCAGGGCAATGACGCTGGCAAAACCCAGCGAAGTACAGGCCAGGGCGATGGTTCCCACACTGCCGGAGCGCATATAGGCAATCAGCAGAAAGGCTACAAAGAAAATCAGCGCCGTACCGAAATCATTCATCACCGCAAGGCAGGCGCAGATGGCCAGTGTATACGCGATGAACAAAATCAGATTTCGCTTATTGACCAGCCGTTCCATGGTGGACGCGCCCACAAATACGAAGCAGACCTTGCTCAGCTCCGAAGGCTGGAAGGACATTCCTCCGATGATAAGCCAGTTTTTGGCGCCATGGTATTCCTTGCCGAACAGCAGCGTGAGGATCAGAAAGCCGATGCCCGCCGCTGCGGCGATATAGCGCACTTTTTTCGCCCGTTCCAGATCCCTCAGAGACCAACCAACCGCCAGAAACAGCGCCAGACCCATGACGATGGCGATGAGCTGCTTCACCGCTTCTCCGGGCTTCACCGCCGAAATGGCTGCCATACCCATGGTACACAGGAAAAACGCGATGGCTTCCACCTCAAAGGACGGTTTTCGGATAAACAGATAGAAAATCAGCAGTGCCCACTGGCAAAGCGCAATGCCGCCGAAGCCCGTCAGCACAGCGGTGCCGGATTCCGCCGGCGTGGTGAACAGATAGGCGATACAACACAGGCATTGAAACAGCGTCAGCAGCAGGACATTGGCGATACTGTTCAGCGGGCTGGTTGCCTTGGTGCGAAGCTGCGCCAGCTTGATCTCCTGCCGCCGGGAAATGGGCAGCAGGGTCATTTCCACACCGCCGATATCGATCACATCCTCCGGCTCCAGCGCGCAGATGGTCACCTTCTCCCCGTTGACCAGCACACCGCCCTTGGAGCCGGCATCGGAAATTGTCCAGCTTCCGTCGTCGTAGCGGGTCAGGACCGCGTGGTTCCGGGAGACGGTGGGAACATCGATGACCACATCGCTTCGCTTGCTCCGTCCGATAACGCTTTCCCAGTGAGAAATGGGCAGCCTCCGCCCGTCGGTCAGAACCAACCACGCCCAGATCTCCGGCTCCCTACGGAAAGTCAGCAGGGGCAGAATACAGCGAAACAGCAGCAGCCCCGCCAGAACGGGAGCGCCAAAGCGCAGGATCTGCCGGAACACGTTCACATAGGCGGGATCCGCCTGAGCGAACATGGCGATCAGCTTCTCCATGGGGTTCCTCCTTCGTACAATTATACTTCCATACCCCGCAGCAATTCGATCTCCCGGCGGTATCCGGGCAGTTCGTTGGGGGTCTCCAGAATCATGGGCAGTCCGGCCAGCGCCGGGTGGCGGAGGATATTCCGGAAGGTATCCTCCCCCAGATAGCCGCTGCCGATGCAGGCATGACGATCTTTTCGGCTGCCCATCGGGTTCCTGGAGTCATTCAGATGCAGGGCGCGGAGCCTTTCCAGACCGATCACCCGGTCAAATTCCGACAGTACGCCCTCCAGATCATGCACAATATCATAGCCGCCGTCCCAGACATGGCAGGTGTCCAGGCAGACGCCCAGATGGTCGCTGCCCACCGCGTCCAGAATGTCACGCAGCTCCTCAAAGCGTCCGCCGACCTCGCTGCCCTTCCCTGCCATAGTTTCCAGCAGCACCGTCACGGGGTATTCCGGTGCCAATGCTCTTTTGAGCGCATCGGCAATCTGGGCGATGCCGGTATCCGTTCCCTGACCCACATGGGAGCCGGGATGAAAATTGTAGAAATTCCCCGGCAGCGCCGCCATCCGGCGCAGATCATCCCGCAGGATCTCCGCCGCGAAAGCCCGGGCTTCCGGGTCGGCGGTGCAAAGATTCATGGTGTAGCTGCCGTGCGCCACCAGAGCGCCGAAGCCGTTCTCCCGAAGGGCCTCCATGGCGGCTGCGCAGTCCGCCGGATCCTCGGCTTTTGCCTTGGAGCCTCGGGGATTTCGGGTGAAGAAGGCAAAGGTGTTGGCGCCGATGGACTGAGCGGTTTTCACCATGCTGACATTGCCGCCGGCAGCGGACAGATGACATCCGATATATCGCAAGACGGATCCCTCCTTTCCCTTAGGATATCATATTAGCAGGAAAAATGCAAATTGTGTTTCCAAATCGTGACGAATGTGTTATCATAGTCCCGGGATCCGCCGATCTGATCCGTTTTCAGACAGAAAAATCCCACGGAGGCGCCTCCGTGGGAGTGTGTCAGTCCTCCAGCGAGAAGGAATCCAGCAGATGCTGCCAGGTTTCCTGCAGCTTCCCTGCCGAGTTTGCCGGCGCCGTCACCGTCAGGCAGTAGTGATAATCCCCGTCGTCCAGTACCACTGCCCGTCCGACCACGTCACCGCCCTCACCGGCGGCCGACCAGACGCATTCGTAGCGATCAATTTCCGCCGTCGCCGTCTCCAGAATGGTCAGCGCATCGGACGGAAACCCCGTCAGGCTGCGGACGGTGCCGTTCAGATCTCCCGCGGACATGGTCTCCAGCGTGATCTCGTAGCCGTCACACAGATACAGCCTTCCGCTTTCGCTTCCGATAACCCGCGCCCCCTCCGGCACCGTCAGCGCCATCTGCCGTGGCTGCGCAGCCGTCATCGGGGCATAAACATCCGACACCGTCTCAAAGGTCTGCGCCGCCTGGCATCCGCAGAGGCACAGCACGAACATAAGCAACATGCAGATCCTTTTCATACCTTCACCCTCCCGAAAGGAACCGATTATGGAATTTTTGATCCCTTATCTGATTACAGTAAATGCGCTCGGCCTGCTGCTTATGCTTGCGGACAAGCAAAAAGCCCGGAAGAAGCGCTGGCGGATCCCGGAGGCCACGCTGATGGGTGTGGCAGCCATTGGGGGCAGCGCCGGTGTATTTCTGGGGATGTACCTGTTCCGCCACAAAACACGGCACCCGAAATTCACCGTTGGGGTTCCCCTGCTGCTGATTCTCCACTGTGTCCTGCTTTTCCTGATTCTTCGGCAATCCTGACTTGAAAACCGGGAATTTTCATGCTACAATCCACATGAGGTGATCCATCCATGAAAAACAGTGCCACAAAGAAAGAATTTCTGCGCACACTGAAATTCGTCCTGTTCTCCATCAGCGCCGGCTTAATCCAGATCGTCAGCTTCACCCTGCTCAATGAATTGCTGCATATTTCCTACTGGGTATCCTATCTCATCGCGCTGATTCTGTCCGTTCTGTGGAACTTTACGCTGAACCGGAAATTTACCTTCAAATCCGCCGCCAACGTTCCCATCGCCATGCTGAAGGTGGCCGGTTTCTACGCGGTGTTCACGCCTCTGTCCACCTGGTGGACGGCCCTGCTGACGGAGCCCTCCTACGGCATCATGTGGAACGAATATCTGGTTCTGATTCTCACCATGCTGGTAAATTTCGTCACCGAGTACCTGTTCGACCGCTTTGTGGTGTTCGGCAGCAGTCTGGACACGGCGGAAAAGCATTGATTGATTCCATAAAACGCGAAACGGGCGGCCAAACGGCCGCCCAACATTTTTATGATACCAGATCCGGTACGGAATGTCAATTCGCAGTTTTATACAAGAAAGCATTGTGAATTTTATATAACTTTCCGTATTGCAAATACCGCTTTCTTGTGTTATTGTATAGACACAAAGAGGTGATACCCATGTACCGGTAAAACCCCCGCGGTTCGGATCCGAGGGCCGGCAGCGAGACGTTTCCTGCATAGCAGGCGTCTGAACAAAGAGCTGTCGACAGCAGGAAATCGAAACGGGCCGCAAGACGACACCTTTCCGATCGGAATTGGATTTCGACACATAAGAGCCTCCCGCTCATGGGATTGAGAAAGATGAAGTGAATCGAAGCGGATATCGGGAAAGGAAAGACGTCGTCCAGACTGCAGAAAGCGAGGTTAACCAATGATGTTAGATACCAAGACAGAACAGAGATGACCCTTGGCTGATTGTGTTCGGAAGAAACGTCAGTCAAGGGTCATTTCTTTATTCTCTGTTTTCCGGCAGATCCTCATCCTCCAGTACCCGAATCCCCGCATCTTTCAGCGCCTGAGCAAGAACGCCGGAGCCGTCGATCAACTTCCCGGAAAAGCTGCCGTCATAAACCTGCCGGACGCCGCAGGTGGGGCTTCTGGCCTTGAGCACCGCGCATTGGATATCCTCGTCTTGAATCTGTTCAAGAATCTCCGCCACCGCCCGGCGGATGACCCCATCCACAACGATTCCGTTCCGATCGGTCACCACACCGTCCACGATCTCAATGGGCGTTCTCGGCACAGCGAGCCCCGCCAGCACCTCCGGGCAAACCGGGATCACTTCCCTGCCCCGCAGGAATTCCATGACCGGTTCGCTTTTATTGTTACCGCCGTTATACTTGCAGTTCCTGCCCAGCAGGCAGGCGCTGACCAGTACTTTCATAGCCCTTTCCTCCTTACCGAAGTCCGATTCCCGCCAGCACCTGAGCGGTGGTGATGCCGCCGCAGTGATATGTCAGTTCCTCCACGGTGAACGGCAGCCGCGCTGCGCCCTCCAGACGGATCAGGCGGAAGTTGTTCCGGATCCTCTCGCAGTGGCTGCGAACGGATTCCCGGATGGAAGGCTTTTCGATGGCATCCGCTCCGGCAATCAGGCTCTCCAGATCCCCAAACTGCCGGATCAGCGCAGCGGCAGTTTTTGGCCCTACCTTTTCCACGCCCCGGATATTGTCGGAGGAATCCCCGGTCAGCGCCTTGAAAGCGGCGTACTGCCCCGGCTCGATCCCCAGCTTTTCCCGCAGATAAGCCCGATCGCAAATCACGGTTTTCTCCCCCCGGTATCGCAGAACCCGGACATGATCCGAAATAAGCTGGAAAAAATCACTGTCCTGAGAAGCGAGAATGACTTCCCGCTCCCCACCGCACAGCCCCGCGTAACCCGCTGCCCAATCGTCCGTTTCGCAGTCCGCAGTTTCGGCATGGCGAATACCCAGATAGTCCAGCGCCCGGTAAATATCCCCCAACTGGGAAAACGGCGTCTCCTCATCCGGCACCTGAGACAGATCCTCCCGGTTTGCCTTGTAATCCGCGTCCAACTGGGTGCGGATATTTTCATGCTCCCCGTCGAACAGAACCGCCAGGTGGGTCGGTTCTGTCATCCGGATAATCTTCAGCAGCGCCCCCACAAAGCCCAGGGTGCCCTGAATGGCTTTGCCTTCGGAATTGACGATTCTGGCCGGCATTCCGTAAAACATCTGAAACAACAGATTGCTGCCATCCACGATCAAGAGTCTTTCCATGGATTTCCTCCGTTTCCGGCAGGTTTTTCGCAAAAAACTATTTGCCAGAAGTCAGAATGTGTAGTATAATAAAAAGCCGGGCACTTTTCGCCCGGAATACCCAAAGCAAAGAGGTGGAATCATGCCCAACTATGAAACATTATCCGAGTCCCTCAGCGACCGGATTGAATACGAGCGGCGTACCGGTACCTTTGTCAAAACCGGCTTCAGCAATGATAGCGTCACCCGCCGGCGGGATATTGCCGCCGACAAGGCCTCCGTTTGGCGTCCGCCTTTTGTGCATGACACCGACAAAATCATGCACTGCCCCTATTATAACCGTTATTCCGACAAGACGCAAGTCTTTTCCCTGTTGCGGAACGACGATGTCACCCGCCGGAGTCTTCATGTTCAGCTCGTCTCCCGGATCGCCCGTACCATCGGCAGTGCCCTGCATCTGAATCTGGATCTCATCGAAGCCATCGCGCTGGGTCACGATATCGGTCATCCGCCCTTCGCCCACACCGGCGAGACCTACCTCAACGAGCTGTACCGTCAGCACGCCGGGAGATTCTTTTCCCACAATATCCATTCCGTCCGGGTTTTGGATGGAATCTTCCCCTACAACATCAGCCTTCAGACTTTAAGCGGCATTGCCGGCCACAACGGTGAGATTGAGCTGGAGGAATATCATCCGGTTCCGCTGGACAGCTTTGAAGAATTCGACCGTCAGATCGAACGGTGCTATGTGGATCGCCCCTTCGCCAACAAGATCCAGCCCTCCACGCTGGAGGGTGCCGTGGTGCGGATCTCCGATATCATCGCCTATCTCGGCAAAGACCGTCAGGACGCCGCACGGGTAAAAATTGTGGAGGAAAACGCCTTTGTCAACGAGGGTATCGGCTCCATCAACGCCGAGATTATCAACAATCTCGTGGTGAACATCATTGAGAACAGCTACGGAAAGCCCTACATCAAGCTGGACACGGCGCATTTCAAGGCGCTTCGCACCTCCAAGCGGGACAACTACTGCATGATCTACGAAAGCACCGCCACCCGCGCAAAGCTGGATCTTACGGTCAAGCCCATGATGGCGGAAATTTACGATCAGCTTCTGGAGGATCTGCGTCTGGGAAGAACCTACTCCCCCATCTTCACCCACCATATCGACTACGTCAACCAGACCTACTACAAGCGGGACACGCCCTACGAAAAGACGGAGCCCAACCAGATGGTTGTTGACTATATTGCCAGCATGACCGACGATTATTTTGTGGATCTGCACCATTTTCTGTTCCCCGACAGCCGGTATCGGGTCGAGTACAAGGGCTATTTTGACTGAGGGAGGCATCCGTATGTTTGAACAGGTTCTGCAAACCATACGCGGCTACGACCGCGTCATCATCCACCGCCACACCAATCCCGACGGCGACGCTCTGGGCAGTCAGATCGGATTGAAGCACATTCTCCGGGAGAATTTCCCGGGAAAAGAGATCCTCACCGTGGGCGACGATGCCCGGCGCTACGGATTTATGGACGATTCCGTTATGGATAACGTCCCCGACGAGGCCTATTCCGGCGCCCTTGCGATCATACTGGACACTTCCTCCAAGGCACTCATCAGCGACGGACGGTATGTTCTCGCGGCCAAAACCGTCCGCATCGATCACCACATTTTCTGCGAAAAAATCGCGGATGTGGAGGTTACGGACACCGGCTTTGAAAGCTGCTGCGGATTGATCGCCATGTTCGCCATGGAATGCGGCCTGACGGTTCCTCCGCTGGCTGCCAAGTCCCTGTATACCGGCATGGTCACGGACTCCGGGCGCTTCCGTTACGATTCCACCACGGCGCAAACCTTCCGGCTGGCGGCCTTCCTGCGGGAGCAGCCCTTCGACACCAACGAGATCTACCGGAATCTCTACGCCTCGGATCTGGAGCAGGTTCAGCTCAAGGCACGGTTCTCCCTGAAAATTCAGCTCACCGAGCATCATGTTGCCTATATCTATACGGATCTTGCCGAGATGGAGTCCCTGAATGCGGATACTTTTACCGTCTCCCGGGGTATGGTGGCCACCATGGCGGACATCCAGGGCGTGGATATCTGGGTTAACTTCACCGAGACCGAAAAGGGTGTTCTCTGTGAGCTTCGCTCCAGCCGGTACAATATCAATCCCATCGCCGTCAAATACGGCGGCGGCGGCCACGCCAAAGCCAGCGGCGCCACCGTTGCCTCCCGGGAGGATGCCATGTCCATGCTCCGGGATCTGGATCTTCTGGCACAGGAGGCAGTATGAACGAAGCGAAAAAGGAAATGATCCTGAATAAGATCCGGGAATACCGCCGGATCATGCTCTTTCGGCACATCCGCTGCGACGGCGACTGCGTCGGCGCCACCAAAGGGCTGAAGGAAATCCTGAAAGCAACCTGGCCGGAGAAGGAAGTCTATCTCATCGACGCTCAGCATTCCGATTATCTGGCCTTTCTCGGCGCCGATGACGAGCCGGTTCCCGACGCGCTCTACGCCGACGCTCTGGCCATCGTACTGGACACCGGCACCTCCGACCGGATCTCCAATCCCAAATACGCCCTGTGCCGGGAGATCGTCAAGATCGACCACCATATCCCAAAGGACGCCTACGGGGACTACGAATGGGTGGAGGAACATCGTTCCTCCTGCTGTGAGATGATCGTGGACTTTTACTCCACCTTCCGCAGTGAGCTGAAGCTCAACAGCCGGGCGGCAGCCTTTCTCTACACCGGTATGGTCACCGATTCCGGCCGTTTCCGGTTCCGGGAGGTCTCCGGCGACACCCTGCGCTGCGCTGCCATACTGCTGGATCAGGGCATCGACACCGAGCGGCTCTACGCGCACCTTTATCTGGAGGATTTTGACTATCTCAAATTCAAGGCTTATGTCTACAAAGCCATGAAGATCACGGAACACGGCGTCGCCTATCTTTATATCAGCAAAGCCATGCGGGAGAAATTCGGCCTGACTCTGGAAGCCGCCAGCAGTGCCATTTCCTTCATGGACTCCATTCGGGGCTGCCTGTGCTGGATCGCCTTCATTGAAAACGACGACGAGCAGCAGTCCATCCGGGTGCGGCTCCGCTCCCGGTTTGTCAGCGTCAACGAAATCGGCGAGCGCTGGCGGGGCGGCGGTCACGCCTGCGCCTGCGGCGCAACGGTCTACGGACGCAAAGAGGTTCGCGCGCTTCTGAAGGACGCGGACGCACGGATTGCGGAATACAAAAACACCCACGAGGATTGGTTATGAGAATATTGATTACCAACGACGACGGCATCCATGCCGCCCAGTTGATCCCTCTGATACAGTGGGTGCAGAAGCTGGGTGATGTGGTGGTTGTCGCGCCGAAATTTGAACAAAGCGGAAAAAGCCACGGCATCGAAATCCACAAGCCTTTCGAGGTTAAGAAAACGAATCTGCTCCCGGGCGTCGAGGCTTACGCCGTGGACTCCACTCCCGCCGACTGCGTGCGTTTTGCCGTACTGGGTCTGGGCGAGCATTTTGACCTTGTGATTTCCGGCATCAACCGGGGACTGAACATCGGAAGCGATATCATGTACTCCGGGACGGTGGCGGCGGTTTTTGAAGCGGCGGCGCTGGGTATCCCGGCCATGGCCGTGTCCACGGAGCCTCAGTCCTACGAAAGGGGCATTTCCCATATGGATCAGATCTGGGACTACATGACCCGCAACCGTCTGTTCTCCGTCAACAGCATATACAACATCAACATTCCCGAAAACGCAGGGCAAATCCGCATCACCCGCCAGGGCGGGCCCTACTATTCCGACGATTTCCTGCCGGAAGAGAATGACCTGTATCACCCCAGGGGAAAAGATGTATTTCAGGAAAGCGGTACCATGGATCTGGATACCGACGCCACCCTCCGGGGCGGGTACATCTCCATCATGCCCCTGACCGTCCAACGGACGGAGATGGCTGCATACGAAACGCTCCGCAAGCTCAACGGATAAACAACGGCCGCATCCAACCGGATGCGGCTGTTCCGTTTTATAAAAAGGAGGCAAGACCAGAAACGAAGTCTTGCCTCCTTGCTTATCTTTCAGGTAACCCGATCGTATAGAAGAATCACTTTACGGGGTAGAAATGAACAGGGAACGAACCGTCGATTTTGCTGAGCTGGGAGCAAGAGATAGTGGTATAAGTGTTGTAGGTACCCATGTAGCACTCAGTGCCGTCAACCACACCGATCAGGGTTTTGTACTCACTGCTCCAAGTGTATACGGCAGTCGGTTCTGTGGTAATCCGAAGATTGAAATGGGTGTCATTTTTATACATATCCAGATACTGTTTTGCGCCGTCCTTCAAGAAGTACAGCCGCAGGCCGCCATCAACAGACTCGACATAAACATCAACAGACTCGGACACATTTTCCGTCGTACCCATATACCAGGGCTTTCCCGTGTCTTCCAGACTGCTGCCTGTGAAATAAAGCATCGCATTATCCTTATTGCCCTGAACCAGAGCGAGCTTATATGCGGTTCCGGCAGTCACTTCGGAAACATAGCCGGTGCTGGAGCCTTCTGTGGGCTTGGTCTCAGTGGGAGTGGGCTCCGTGGGCTTCGTCTCAGTGGGAGTAGGATCGGTGGGGGTAGGATCGGTGGGGGTAGGATCGGAGGGGGTAGGATCAGTGGGGTCAGGATCGACAGGCTTATCGGTACCGTCAGCGGGGATTTCCTCGTTGGGCAGGCCCAGATCATACAGGCCGGCCGGGAACTGGGAGACACCGATCTTGCTCACATCCTCAATGTAGGAGGTGGAGGAAGAGCTGATGGTAGTGTAGGTGCTGTAGGTACCCAGATAATAGGTGCCGCCCTCAACCTCAGCCACAAAGGTGCAGCGCTCGGCGTCCCAGGTGTAGACGCAGGTGGGTTCGGTGCTGATATTCTGGGTATTCTTCTTGGTGCCGTCGTCCTTGACATAGGTAGTGATGTTGATGTAGTTCTTCACACCATCCTTCAGCAGGATCAGGTGATAGCCGCCCTCGGCTTCAACTACATACACCCGAACGGCTTCGCTGAGCTTTTCGGTGGTAGCCAGATAGTTGCCGCTCATTTCGCCGGTCAGATACAGGGTCGCACCGACTTCGTTCTGCTGCAGGCCGAACAGATATGCCTTATTGACCTCGGGCTTCTCCACGACGGTAGCCGTAATGGTGCAGAAGCCGGCGGGGAACTGAGACACACCGATCTTGCTCACATCCTCGATGTAGGAGGTGGAGGAAGCGCTGATGGTGGCATAGGTGTTGTAGGTGCCCAGGTAGTAGGAGTTGCCCTCAACCTCCGTCACCATGGTGCCGCGCTCGGCATCCCAGGTGTAGACACACTTAGGCTCGGTGCTGATCTCCTGGGTCTTCTTGACGGTGCCGTCATCGGCAACGTAGGTGGTAATGTTGATGAAGGTCTTGGTCTCGCCATCCATGAAGTACACATGGTAGCCGCCCTCCACCTCTTCCAGATACACATCCACGGCATCCAGAGGATTCTCGGAAGTAGCCAGATAGTAGCCGCTCATCTGGCCGTTGAAGTACAGGGTCTTTTCCAGGGAAGCCTGAACCAGCGCGAACTTGTAGGCGACGCCGGGCACGGGATTCTCCACGAAGATGGTGCCGGTCGTAGCGGCGGCAGCCACGAAGTAGGTGAAGGAAACGGAGTCACTGTTGCCCTTGTCGTCCTTAACGGTAGCGGTCAGGGTGAAAGTCACATCCTCAGCGGGCTTCTCGTTGATGTCGATGGTCGTGGTGGTCTCGCCGGGGACGATGGTCACATTCTCGGCGGCGGCGTCGGTTGTCCAGGTAACATTGTAGCGAACGTTATCGATGGTGACAACGCTGACAACGGTGAAATCCCGGTAAACCGTGCCGGCAGTATCCTTGTACATGGCGTACAGGTACTCCTTGGCATCGGCAACACCGGTGGTGGCGGGGCCGGTGGTCTCGTCACCGCCCTTGGTGCAGCCCGCAAACAGGCCAACGCACAGGGTCAGCATCAGAAGCAGAGCAATAAACTTTTTCATACGAAACTCCTTCTAAAACGTTAATTATGAATCGTAATATCGTTTGCGGAGAATACTTTGATCTGATAAGTACCGTCGTAGTAGTCCACGATACCCTTGACATCGATCACCTTGCCCTGATAGGCCTCGGCAGTGATCAGATTGCCGCCGGAGTCCCGCAGGACGACGGTACGGACGGAGATGGTTTTGCCATCCACCTCGCAGGTCAGCGTCATGGCACCGTTGGAGGAGCTTTCCTCGTTATCGGTGGTGTAGACGCTGACGACCTTGAGATCCTTCATCTCGATGGAGGTGCTCAAAGCCAGTGCGGCATAGTGGTATTCCTTACTCCCCTCTTCGGACTCGATGCTCACCTTACCGTTGTTAAAGGTATCGGCATCGGTCAGGACATAAGCGGGGGCATGGCCATCACTGAGCTTTTGAATGTTGCCGGGATCATCGGGCTTCATGGCGCGGTAGGTCAGGCCGGAAACCTGCCAGGTTCCGCCGGTTTCGTAATACTGAACCGTACCGACAATGCGCACCTCGTTGCCCACGGTGAGGATCTGCAGACCGTCGCCGCTGAGGCCGAAGCCATAGTAGACGCTCATGCCGTAGTACATATCCGTTTCGGAGTCGTAGGCCTCCACATAGACGCTGTTGTTGCTGTCGGTGGTGACCACGCCGTTGAACGCCACCTTGGTGCCGTTGTAGGCCTCCGTATTGGTGCGCAGCTCCTTCAGATCCAGCTCAACGGCTTCGCCGTAGTAGAAATCCGGATCCTTCTGGCCGGAGAAAATGTTCAGCTTCTGAGCTTTCGCCTGAGCCAGCGCCGCCAGAGCCACATCGCCGTAGATATTGCCGCCGGAATTGGAGGCAATGGCCAGACCGTTCTGGAGAATCTCAATGTTCAGATTGCGGTAGTCCGTCATATCGGCGGTTTTGTACCACACCCAAACCAGATAGCGGCTGCCGGTGGAGTCGGCGTTCCAAGTGCCGTTGTCCGATTCCACGATGATGGACTCCGCCTTCATCAGGGTCTGTTTGGTAAAGTTGGAAGCAGCCTTGCCGTATTCCTCAATTTTGCCTGTGGATTCCGGGGTGTTGATGGCCAGGAATCTGGCCTTCAGAACGCCGCCGGGGATCACGCTGCCGGGAACGTTGAAATGAACCGTATCGCCGTCCACATAGGTCTTGACAGTGACCTCCTGCTTCAGCGTAGAGGTGCTCATATCCAGCTTCAGATTACCGGCGTAATCCACCGTCTCCACCGGGTTGGTGGAGGCGGTGGTATTATCGGTGTTCGCGGGCTTGCAGCCGGACAGGGTTCCCAGCAACAGGCAGAGAATCAGGGCAACGGAAAGGATTCTGATAGCCGCCCTCATCTGTTGCACTCGTCGATGGCGTTCTTGAACAGCTGATCGATCATCGCGTCCAGATTGCCGCCATCATCGGTGGTGAAGGCGGACTGCATCAGCAGACCCACCTGGTCACGGGCGGTGGAGGAGCCGTTGAAAGCGGGAGAAGTGTAGTAGGCGCTCTCCTGCTCCAGGCAGATCTTGGCGGACAGAGCGGAGATATAGTCGCCGCCGTCAGCTTTGTTCAGGAAGTCAGCGTAAGCGGGGTTCTCGGAAACGGACTTTAGAACAGGAACATAGCCGGAAGCCATGGAGAACTCAGCCTGGAAGTCCACATTGGTGGTCAGGAACTTGACGAACAGCCAGGAAGCGACCACTTCCTGCGGATTGGCATCCTTAAAGATGCACAGGCTGGGGCCCTGAGAAATGACCTTGGGCTTGGAAGGATCCACCTGAGGAATGGTGGCGATGCCCACCTCGAAAGGATAGCCGTCGGAGGTCTTGGTGGGTCTCTGGTGGGTCGCGCCGGCGGAGGAGCCGATGGACATATAGCTGCGGGTGCCGGTGTCGGCAACAAACAGGCCGGAGGTGTAGGCACCGTAGATCTCCTGAGTGGTCACATAGCCCTTCTGATACCACTCGCGGAATTCCTTCACGAAGGCCTTATTGCCGTCGTTGTCGAACAGGAAATGGTTATCGCCGGAGGCGGTGGTATATTCGTTGCCGTACTGCTCGGTCATGGTGATGAACCAGTTGTTCTCGGAGTCATAGCCCAGGGGGATACAGTCGGGGTCAATGGTCAGAATCTTGGCGCACAGAGCTTCCATCTCATCCCAGGTCTTGGGAACTTCCAAGTTGTTAGCCTCGAAGAAGGTCTTATTGTAGTACAGAACCTCGGTGGACTTGGACATAGGCATGGTGTACATCAGGCCGTCGCCGAACTGCTTGCCTTCGTTGTAGTAGCCTTCGATGAAGTCGGCGACCTGCTCATCGGTCAGGCCCAGGATTTCCTTGGTGCCGTCGGCGCGGGTGATCTCAATGTCGCTGGCAATCAGGTTGTCCAGAGTAACAACGGCCCGGGCGATGTTGTACAGAGCCACATGGTCGGGATAGCAGTAGGCGATGTTGGGCTGGTTGCCCACGGTCAGCTCGGTCTTGATCTGATCGCGGACATCGTCGTAGCCGCCGACCTGCTCATGGTTGATGTGGATGTTGGGATACAGCTTGTTGAACTCCTCGATGTACAGATTCAGAACATCGGACAGGTTGGAGCCCATGGTGTGGTAGAAGGTGATGGTCACTTCGCTGCCATCATAGCCACCCTCCGGGATCTCGAAGTTACCGGCGAGGACGCCGGTGCCGGAGCCCTTCTGGCAGCCCGTCAGGGCTACGACGCCCAGGAGCATGCAGGCAATCAGAAGAATGCTTACAAATTTCTTTTTCATGGTTTGTTCTTACTTCCTTCCTCAAAAGTAAAAGATATGTTACTGCCCAAGCGGGCCGATAACCGGGGGAAGATCATCCCTTGATACCGCTGCGGCTGACGCCCTTCATGATATACTTTCTCAGGAAAATAAACACAAGGAACAGCGGAGCGGACACGATGGCCACGGCGGCCATCTGAACGGGATAGTTGACGTCGCCGGTGGTGGCGGTGAAAGCGTTGCGCAGGCCGTTGGTGATGAGCCGGTGCGCGTCGTCGTTGGCGACCAGACGGGGCCAGACATAGGAGTTCCATGCGCCCATCATCTTCAGGATGGTGATAGAGATCAGGGTGGGCAGCGCCAGAGGCACCATAACCTTCCACAAATACTTCAGGTCGGAGGTGCCGTCCACCTTGGCGGCCAGATACAGCTCGTTGGGGATCTGCATAAAGTTTTGCCGCAGCAGGTAAATGTAGAACACGCTGACGAGGAACGGCACGATCAGCACGGTGTAGGTTTTCATCCAGCCAAGCTGATTGATGGTGGCGTAGTTGGTGATGGTGAACAGCTCACCGGGGATCATCATGGTGGCCAGCAGCGCGGCGAACATGAGGTTCTTGCCCTTGAACTCCAGCCGGGCAAAGGCGAATGCGGACAGAACCGTGATAATCAGGGAGAGGAACGTGGAGACGATGCCGACATAGGCGGTGTTCAGGAACAGCCGTCCCAGATTGGCCTGCGTAAAGGCTTCGGCGTAGTTGCTCCAGACGATTACCTTGGGCCAGAAGGTGGGGATGTTCAGCCGGTATTCCTCCAGGCTCTTCAGGGAGGAGATAATCATCCAGTAGAAGGGGAACAAAACGATGAGCGCCATGACGATCAGGAACAGGTAGACGCCACCAAGAACGACACCCTTAACGATCCGCTGTTGGACGGATACCCTGCGCAGATCCTGCGCGTGCATGGTATTGCTGTCTTGTTTGGACATACGGCACCTCCCTCTCAGAAATGGACGCGCTTCTTGCTGACCTGCATATTGATCAGGGTTACCACCAGAATGATGGCAAACAGGATCAGAGCGGCAGCGCTCGCGACGCCGTAGTTGGTTTCAGGCAGAACCTGATAGATATAGCCGACCATGGTGTTGAGTCTGTAAGGCGCACCGACGGGGCCCATTTTCTCACCGAAAATACCGACGATGCTGGTATATTCCTTGAAGCCGCCGATAAAACCGGTGATGATAACATAGGCCAGCATGGGTGACAGCAGCGGCACCGTGATGCGGGTGAACACTCTTCTGCGGGGAGTGCCATCCACCCGGGCAGCCTCGTAGTACTGCTTGTTGATGCCCTGCAGACCGCCCAGCAGAACCAGAATCTTGAAAGGCAGTGCGTTCCAGACGATATACACCGTCATAACCGCCATGTTAGCGGCATAGCTGGACTGGGCATTGATCCAGTTGATGGGATCGCCGCCGAAGAACTTGATAACATTGTTGATGATGCCCCAGGAATCGGCTTCCAGTCCGGAGGGACGCAGGCCGATGATGTTGAACATAGCCGCGAACACCATGCCGATGGCGATGGAGTTGGTCACATAGGGCAGGAAGAAA
This sequence comes from Bacillota bacterium, assembly GCA_029007925.1. Taxonomy (GTDB): domain Bacteria; phylum Bacillota; class Clostridia; order Oscillospirales; family Oscillospiraceae; genus Faecousia. Next base: position 22,265 of record JAQXIT010000109.1, read on the forward strand.
ATGGTCTGCAGGAATCTCTGCAGAGGCTTGATGGAGTTCAGCGCCACGGCAATCAGCAGCGCCAGCAGGGTGGAAATAGGGACGGTCAGAACCGTCAGCAGCAGGGTGTTCCGCAGGCAGGTGGTAAAGTTGCTGTAGCTGACGACCTTGACAAAGTTGCCGATACCGACCTTAAAAGTCTGACCCCAGGTAGCCGCCAGAGCGTTGTAGTCCTCCAGAAAAGCCAGACGAACGGTGTTGATGATGGGCCATACGGTGAACACAAGCAGCAAAACGATTGCCGGCGCCAGGTACAGCCAGGCTTTCCACTGATGTTTGCTTTCAACCATATTACTTCACCTCAAAAAAGATTCTCTCCTCGGTCTCCTTGTTGAAGAGGAACAGCTTATGGGGCTTCAGGGAGTATCTGACATTCTCCTGGGTGGCATCCACCTTATTATCGGCGTTGATAATGGAGCGGATAATGGGATTCAGGGAAGCGGGATTGGTGGACACGATGCTGACGTCACGTCCCATGACTTCCACGTTGTTCAGACGGCAGGTCAGAGGGCCGTTGGGATCCAGCACGAAGCCCTCGGGACGAATGCCCACATAAACCTCCTGATCCGCCACGCCGCCGACCTCCAGCACGGCTTCCTGGCCGAGAAACAGCCGGCCGCCGCTGATCTTGCCCTCAAACACATTAATGGGAGGTGTACCCAGGAACTTGGCCACGAACAGATTGGCGGGGCTGTCGTAAACATCCTGAGGCGCGCCGATCTGCTGCACCACACCCAGCTTCATAACCACAATCATGTCGGAGATGCTCATGGCCTCCTCCTGGTCGTGGGTAACGAACACGGTGGTGATGCCGGTTTCCTTCTGAATTCTGCGGATTTCCTCACGGGTCTGGAGTCTCAGGCGGGCATCCAGGTTGCTGAGGGGCTCGTCCAGCAGCAGAACGCGGGGCATTTTGACCAGAGCCCGGGCGATGGCAACACGCTGCTGCTGACCGCCGGACAGCTCACTGGGCTTGCGATCCATCAGCTCGTCGATCTGAACCAGCTTGGCGGCGTTGTAGGCTCTTTCCTGCATTTCCGCTTTGGAGAGCTTGTCGGCGCCCTTCAGGTTCTGCAGGGGGAACAGAATATTCTGCTTGACCGTCATGTGGGGGTACAGCGCGTAGTTCTGGAACACAAGGCCCACGCCTCTGTTCTCCGTGGCCAGCTCGGTCACATCGTCGTCGCCGAAGAAGATTTTGCCGCTGGTGGGTTTTTGCAGGCCGCTGATCATGTACAAAGTGGTACTCTTGCCGCAGCCGGAAGGGCCCAGAAGGCCAATCAGCTTGCCGTCCGGGATTTCAAAGGTGAAATCGTTGACGGCGATCACCTCTTCATTGGATTTTTTGTTGCGGCTGGGGAAAATCTTAGTCAGATTCTGCAAAACTACTTTCATACAATTCCCTTTCCTTATATTAAATATTTTGCCACGAATTCAGAGCCGTCTCAGTAGTCCTGACGGCTGGCCATCTGCGCATGCACCTGCTTTTTGTACTCGATCATGGCATCCGCCGAATCGAAGATCATCTGACTGGCGTAATCCACGGTGACGGTGCCGGCCAGCATATCATGAATCGCCGAATTGGTGCTGGTAGCGATCATCATTATAACCTGCAGCAGCAGGATGAGCCCAAGAATGGCGATTCCCACCACGCCGATGGTTCCGAAGAAGATCATCGTGAGGATCAGGACGGGAATCATGGTTTCAATGGTATACTTTCCAAGGAAAGTGCGTACAAACATCTGCAGTACGCTGACTTTGACGCCGTCGGTTCGCATAACGGCCACGCCGAAGATCTTTTTGCCCAGAGTCTGCCCGTTCTTAAACAGCAGCGGCACAACGAACTCCAGGATCAGGAACCCCGATAGCATGGAAAGCGACGCGATGACCAGCGTCAGGCGGATAATCATATTGAACACATACACTGCCTCCGGATCCGCGTTCAGTGCATCGTAGGCTTCCTGATATTTCCGGGCTTCCTCCTCGGACATCTTTTCGAATTCCTCCTGAGAGATTCCCAGGTCAACGCCATACTGCTCCTCCACCCTGGTGTAGCAGTCGTTCATTCTCTGAACATAGCCATCGTAGCCCAGGGCCATGGACAGCAGGCAGGCCACACCCACCACCAGGATCACCAGCAGGATCATATCGAAGAGCCATGCGGAAATGCGCTTCCACATACTCGCTTTCTGTAAATCGTAAATCATCAATCAAAATCCTTCCGCGGAGCAATTTGTATCGGCGCACAACCCCCTACGCTACATACTATATCACAATCTCCAACAAAAAACTACACAAATTTTTTATTTTTCTGTTTTTTATTTCCCGCCCCGGCAGCAGAATGCCACTCCCCTGCTTTCTCCAAATGATTATATTGTGTTTCAGAAAATTGAGCAAGTGTTTTTTTAAAAAGCAGTTGCGTTTGCATCTAATTTCTGATACAATAGCCAAAGCATACAGAAAGACAGGTGTTTGCAGCCATGCCAATCAAACTCGCCGCCCGCTCCGGCGGCGACCCAGCGTCCTGGAAGCGGCGAAGGGATGTGGATATGACCCAGGGTGACATCACCCGCCACATTATCCGTTTTGCGCTGCCTCTGCTGCTGGGCAATCTCTTTCAGCAGCTATACAATACCGTGGATACATGGGTGCTTGGCAATTACGTCAGCAATGAGGCCTACTCCGCCGTAGGTGCCGTCGGCCCTATCGTCAACACGCTTATCGGCTTTTTCATGGGTCTGTCCTCCGGCGCCGGTGTGGTCATCAGCCAGTATTACGGTGCCCATCGGGAGGAGGACGTCGGCAAGACCGTCCATACCGCCATTGCCATGACGCTGGCGCTGGCGGTGCTGTTCACCGTGGTGGGTCTTGGCTTCACGCCCTTCATGCTGAAGCTGATGAATATGCCGATTGAAGTCATGCCCGAAGCCACGCTCTACCTTTCCATCTACTTTTCCGGCGTTATCGGGCTGATGCTCTACAATATCGGCTCCGGGATTCTCCGGGCGGTGGGCGATTCTACCCGGCCGTTTTACTATCTGGTGGTCTGCGCCGTGATGAATACGGTGCTGGATCTGGTATTTGTTCTGGTGCTTCCCATGGGTGTCGCCGGTGTGGCCCTGGCCACGGTGCTGTCCCAGTGTGTCTCCGCTGTTCTGGTGATCCTCACGCTGCTGAGAACGGAAGGCGGCATTCGCCTTCACATCCGGCGGATCCGGATTCATTGGCAGATTCTGAAGAAAATCTTCTCCGTCGGCATCCCGGCGGCGCTTCAGATGGCCGTCACCGCCTTCTCCAATGTGTTCGTCCAGTCCTACATCAACTACTTCGGCCCGGACTGTATGTCCGGCTGGACGACCTACTCCCGGGTGGATCAGCTTCTGTTCCTGCCCATGCAGTCCATCGCGCTGGCTGCCACCACTTTTGTCGGGCAGAATCTGGGCAGCGGTCAGGTGCAGCGGGCCCGGCAGGGCGTCCGCCATTCCATTCTGATTGCCCTGGTGTCCACCGTTATTCTCTCGGTCCCCGTAATTGTCTTCGCGCCCGGCATCGTGGCGTTTTTCAATGATAAGGCGGAGGTCATCACCTACGGTTCCCTGCTCCTGCGGTGGCTGTCGCCGTTTTATGTGCTGTGCTGCTTCAATCAGGTCTATTCCGGCGCCCTGCGGGGCGCGGGCAATTCCCAGGCGCCTATGATTATCATGCTGTCATCCTTTGTGGTGTTCCGGCAAATCTATCTGTTTATCATGTCCCGGGTGTGCAATGAGATTCTCCCCATTGCCATGAGCTATCCCGCAGGCTGGCTGCTGTGCAGCGTCCTGACGGTGCTGTACTATCATAAGGTTCAGTTGGGCAAAAATAAGCTGGTGGATTGAATGTGAAAACGCGGCGGCTGCAAAAGCAGCTGCCGTTTTTTCCCTGTTAAGGCCCCATAGGATCCTGCAGATTGTCCAACACCACATGGCACCAACCGCCGCCGATGTGGTGAATATCGCAGCCGCAGGTTTCATTGGGGCCGTTTACAAATGTCGGCTTACCATCAGGTGAATAAACCAGAGAGTAATACCCCATCTCCATACTGAAGTAGACCCGATTTCCGAATATCCGAATGATATTCAATCCCTGCTTATGCCCAAGCATAATCTGCAGCGCCTCCGTGATATCCGACGGGCAATCCAGATATGTCTTTGTATCCACTTTGTTTGATTTTACCTGTGTGATACCACATTTCAGGTTTTCTGTCAATGGAAGCAACTGGAAGCAGCAATTCCCGCGTTCCGTGCGCGAAAAAGCCGCCCGAAGCATTGGCTTCGGGCGGTACTGCATTGTTCACTTTTCTTTGTATGCTATTCCGTGAAACGCACGGAGAAGTGGGGGTTCTCCCCTGCCGCTTCCACAATGGTTTCCCGGAAGCCATTGCCGAAGTCTCCCAGCGTGTCAAAGCCCTTCAGCGTCAGGCAGGTATTCTCCCGCAGATCCGTCAGGCAGTCGTACAGGGCGTCCAGATTGCCGCCGTACCATTCCGGGAAACCCAGCTTCTCCGCCAGCACCCGGTGAAACTGCTTCGCGCACCTGACGGTTGTGCAGTCAACGATAATCTCTTTCATTTACGGCTCCCCATACAGCAGTTCAAAGGTCTGATAATGATCCTCGGTGTAATAGACCAAACCGTCGTTGGAAAACACAATCCGCTTTGTGCCGCGGGCACTGGCTCCGATGGTGTCGATATCGCATTCCATATAATAGCGGCCGGACTTTTTCGGCAGCCTTCCCTCCCGATTGCCGAACCGGTCACCGCCGATGCACATACCCGGCGCCACACGATCCAGAGATCCGCCCGTCCAGCCGTAACGCTGTTCCGCCTCATTCTTGGTGATGAAGTTCTGAGGCAGCCGGCCGTACAGATGGATGTAAAGCGCCACGTCCTCCTTGCTGTCATAGACGCCGTCGGGATCCAAATCGGGCTCCGGAGCTTCGGTCGCCGTGGGCTGAGTGGCCGGGGGCTGAGTGGCCGGAGGCTGTGTAGCGGGAGGCTGTGTGGCCGGAGGCTGTGTAGCGGGAGGCTGTGTGGCCGGAGGCTCCGTGACCGGGGGTTCCGTGGCAGGCGGAAGGGTTTCCGGCGGCAGTGTGGCTGGCGGTTCCGTAACGGAAGGCTCCGTAACCATCGGATCGGCGGCGGAGGGATCGGTAGCCGTGGTACCGGCAGTGGATGCGGAGTGCAGCGTCGTATCCGGTACCTCCGGCTGTTCCAGCCATTTGGGCAGTCCAAAGGCCGCAGCAAGGATCAGCAACGCCAGCAGCAAAAGAATCGGTAATCTCTTTTTCATAGAGCCTCCTTGTTCATAGGTAGTATCCATATTATACCGTGTATTTTGTCGGAATGCAAGAGCATTCTGTCCATCCGTTCCGGGTGTTTGCTCCCTTGCGTTAATTGGAATTCTGTGCTATACTGAAGCCAGAATTGGTGAAAGGATGCGTCATTATGGCAAAATATATCATGGCTTTGGATTCCGGCACCACCAGCAACCGCTGCATTCTCTTTGACCAGGCAGGCGGCATCTGCTCCGTGGCCCAGAAGGAGTTTACCCAATTCTTCCCCCGTCCGGGTTGGGTGGAACACGACGCCGACGAGATCTACGTCTCCCAGCTGGAGGTGGCCCGGCAGGCCATGGCCAACGTGGGCGCCGTCGCCGGAGACATTGCCGCCATTGGCATCACCAACCAGCGGGAAACCACCGTGGTCTGGAACCGCTTTACCGGTCGGCCGGTATGCCCCGCCATCGTATGGCAGTGCCGCCGCACCGCCGACTACTGCGATGAGCTGAAAGCCCGGGGTTTGACGGATGCAATCCGGGCGAAAACCGGTCTGGTCATCGATCCCTATTTTTCCGGCACCAAAATCCGCTGGATTCTGGAGAACGTCCCCGGCGCCCGGCAGCAGGCCGAAAACGGTGAGCTGCTCTTCGGAACCGTGGAAACCTGGCTCATCTGGAAGCTCACCGGCGGCAAAATCCATGTCACGGACTACAGCAACGCCTCCCGCACCATGCTCTTCAATATCAACACGCTGACTTGGGACCAGGAAATACTCTCGAAGCTGGGCATTCCCGCCGCCATGCTTCCGGAGGTCAAACCCAGCAGCTGCGTCTACGGTGAAACTGCCGCCGAATTCTTCGGCGCTCCCATCGTCATTGCCGGCGCCGCCGGAGATCAGCAGTCGGCCCTGTTCGGGCAGACCTGCTTTGCCCCCGGTGACTCCAAATGCACCTACGGAACCGGTGCTTTCCTGCTGATGAACACCGGAGATAAGCCCATTTTCTCCCAAAACGGCCTTGTCACCACCATTGCCTGGGGACTGGGCGGGAAGATCACCTACGCATTGGAGGGTTCCATCTTTGTGGCCGGAGCCGCCATTCAGTGGCTCCGGGACGAGCTTCGGTTCATCGAATCCGCCTCCGATTCCGAGTACATGGCGAAAAAGGTTCCGGATACCAACGGCTGCTATGTGGTACCTGCCTTCACGGGTCTGGGCGCGCCCCATTGGGACGCGTACGCCCGGGGCAGCATCATGGGTCTGACCCGGGGTGTCAACAAGTACCACATCATCCGCGCCACGCTGGATTCCATCGCCTACCAGACAAATGACGTGCTGGCAGCCATGGAAGCGGATGCCGGGCTGAAGCTGTCCGGACTGAAGATTGACGGCGGTGCCGCCGCCAACAATTACCTTGCCCAGGCCCAGGCCGACATCAGCGCCGCGCCGGTACACCGCCCCCGCTGCGTGGAAACCACCGCCATGGGCGCGGCATTTCTGGCCGGTCTGGCGGTGGGCTGCTGGGAAAGTCCCGACGAGCTGGCCGGGATCTGGACAGCGGATCGAACCTTCCTCCCCCAGCTCAGCGAAGGCGACCGCTCCGCCCGCATTCAGGGCTGGCAGAAGGCCGTATCCCGGGCCGCGGGCTGGGATCGGTAAACCTTCACATTTTCGCACAAAACTCCGGCGTTCTTCCGGGCGGAAATTCTCGCAAATGCGCATTTGCCATTTCCTCCGGAAAATGCTAAAATGAAAGCATCGAGCAGCTGAAAACGCGTAAGTCCGGATGACCGGGCTTACGCGTTTTCTGCGTTTTTATGTAAGGAGGACACTATGGATCAAAACTATCTTGCCGCCGAAAAACCGGCCAAACTCATGATGCGGTATTCCGTACCCTGCATCATATCCCTTCTGGTCGGTGCGCTGTACAACATTGTCGACCAGATTTTCATCGCCAACGCAGCTTATCTGGGCTCCTACGGCAATGCCGCCAACACGGTGGTATTTCCCCTGACGGTGATCGCTCTGGCTGTGGCCGTGATGATCGGGGACGGCGCCTGTGCCTATGTCAGTCTGAGTCTGGGCAGAAACAATCCCTCCGACGCTAACCGCAGCGTGGGCAACGCCATTTCCATGACGGTTACTGCCAGTCTGGTGCTGACCGCCGTATATCTTCTCTTTCAGGAGCCCATCATCGCCATGTTCGGCGGCACCGTCAACGGGGAGACCTTCCGGCACTCCAAGGAGTATTTCTTCTGGATCACCCTCGGCATTCCCTTCTATATGTTCGGGCAGGCCATGAATCCCGTGATCCGCGCCGACGGAAACCCGAAATTCGCCATGGCCGCCACCCTGTCCGGCGCGGTGGTCAATATCATTCTGGATCCCATCTTCATTTTTGTATGCCGCTGGGGCATGATGGTCGCCGCCGTGGCAACGGTACTGGGTCAGATCGTCACCGCCGTCCTTTCCGTCGGGTATCTGCTGCGTCCCAAAACCATAACGCTCAGCCGGAAAGCGTTCGGCATTTGCCGCCGTGTGGCCGGAAGGACACTGGTTCTGGGCATCTGCAGCTTTCTGTCCCAGATCTCTCTGGTGGCGGCCATGGCAGCCATCAATAACATGATCCACAAATACGGCGCTCTGGATGCCATTTTCAGTCAGGAGCAATACGCCCAGATCCCCATGGCCGTGGTTGGTATCGTAATGAAATTTTTTCAGATTGTCATCTCCATCGTGGTAGGCATGGCTGCCGGCTGCATTCCCATTGTCGGCTTCAACATGGGTGCCGGACACAGGCACCGGGTCAGGGATCTGTTCACCCGCCTTCTGATCTGCGAAGCGTTGGTAGGCGCAGCGGCGCTGTTGATTGTGGAGTTTTTCCCGAGGCAGCTCATCGGCATTTTCGGCGCAGGAAATGAGAGCGTGTACTATACGGATTTTGCCGTCAAAGCCTTCCGCATCTACCTTTGCATGATGGTCTTCGCCTGCGTCAACAAAGCATCCTTCATCTTCCTGCAGGCCATGGGCAAAGCCGCGGCATCCACGGCGCTGTCCATGGTGCGGGAAATTCTGTTCGGCGTAGGCTTAGCGCTGCTGCTGCCCCGGTTCTACGGCCTGGACGGCGTTCTGTACTCCATGCCCTGCTCGGATATTCTCACTGCCACATTGTCCGCCGTGGTCATTGCTCTGACCTACCGGGAGCTTTCAGGCAAAACGGAGTCATAAAAAAGAGGGATTCTTTCGAATCCCTCTCAATCATTTTCGCCGGTAGCGGCACATTTCATAGGCGATGCCGTTTTCCTCACCGGATTGCAGGATCTCCGCAAGCTCCCAATCCGGTGCCTCATCCAGATTGGGGAAAAAGGTATCCGACTCCGGGCAGGCGTGAACCTTGGACACATAGGCAGTGTCGCACAGAGGCAGCATCTGCCGGTAGACGCTGCCGCCGCCGATGACCATGGCTCTTTCGACGGTTTTCGCCAGCTCCGCCGCTTCCTCCACTCCGGCGCAGACCGTATAGCCGGGGAAATCACCGCCGCTCTTGGTCAGCAGCACGTTGACTCTGCCGGGCAGCGGCTTCCCTCCGGGAAAATCCGCCGCCGTCCGCCGCCCCAGGATCACCATGGCTCCCCGGGTGGTATCCCGGAAAAATTTCCGGTCGGCGCTGAGAGCCAGGGGCTGGGTTCCGTTCCTGCCGATGCCCCAGTCGTCATAGACCGCAACAATCAGTTCCATACCGTCACCTCAGATCGCCATGGGGATCTCAAAATCGAAGGGATGATAGCGGTAATCCTCCATCCGGAAGGAGTCCTTGGTGAAGGCATAGAAATCGGTGATGCTCTCATCCATGGAGAACTTCGGCGCGTCGAAGCCCTCCTTTTCCAGCATGGCCTTCACCGCCGGGATGTGCCGGTCGTAGATGTGGCAGTCGGCAATGACGTGAACCAGCTCGCCTGCCTTCAGGCCGGAGACCTGCGCCATCATATGGGTCAGCACCGCGTACTGCACCACGTTCCAGTTGTTCGCCGTCAGCATATCCTGAGATCGCTGGTTGAGGATGGCGTTGAGGGTATTGCCGGTGACATTGAAGGTCATGGAATAGGCGCAGGGGTACAGGTTCATCTCGTGCAGATCCTCGAAATTATAGATATTCGTCAGAATCCGGCGGGAGGCGGGGTTGTGCTTCAGATCGTAGAGAACCCGATCCACCTGATCGAACATTCCCTCCCGGTACCGGTGCTTGATGCCGAGCTGATAGCCGTAAGCCTTGCCGATGGTGCCGTCGGACCCCGCCCACTCATCCCAGACGTGGCTGCCCAGATCCGCGATCCGGTTGGATTTCTTCTGCCAGATCCACAGCAGCTCGTCCACGGCGCTTTTCCAGTATGTCCGCCGCAGGGTCATGATGGGAAATTCTTCCGCCAGATTGTACCGGTTCACCACGCCGAATTTCTTGATGGTGTGGGCAGGCGTACCGTCGGCCCAGTGAGGACGCACCTCCAGGCCTTCATCGGAAAACCCATTTTCCAGAATATCCAGACAAGTTGCGCGATAAATTTCGTCTGCCTTGCTCATATTTTGACCACCTTTGTAAATATTTCGGGAACCGATTGACAGATTATGACAAATCTGATAAAATGCAGTTGCGCATGGATTGCGCAGCCCAATATGAGAATTATATCATATCCTGCGACATTTTTCCAGAGGAAGTTGGCGAATTATGATACAAAAGCAGAATCTCACCATCGACGACATTGCCCGGGAGCTGGGTGTATCCAAAACCACGGTTTCCCGTGCCATTTCCGGCAAGGGACGCATCAGCGAGGCCACCCGGACGAAAGTCATGGAATACATCAAGCAGTGCAACTACCGTCCCAGCGCCGCCGCCAAGGGTCTGGCCGAGAGCAAGACCTACAATCTGGCGTTGGTGCTTCCCAAATCCTTCATTCAGATGGATCTGCCCTACACCCGCCAGAGCATGAACGCCATCTGTGAGGAAGCCTTCATCTGGGACTACAATATCCTGATCTGCCTGTCCACAGAGGCATTCCCCGAATCTCTGCTGCGGACGCTGGACAACCGGAAAGTGGACGGCGTCATCCTGTCCCGCACGGTGGAGAACGACGCGCTGGTGGATGTGCTGCGGGATCGGGGCATTCCCTTCGCCACCATTGGCTCCCTGCCGCCCAAAGTCCGGGGCTGGGCCACCGTGGAAGCGGATCACGATCAGGTCGGCGGCTGCCGCGCCTTCACCAAAGCCATCCTCCAGGGTTCCACGGACAAAATCGCCCTGCTGGGCAATGATATGCGCTATATCGTCAATCAGAGCCGGCTTTCCGGCTTCCATCAGGCTGTGGAGGCCGTTCGGTTTCCGAAGGAAAACGTCTATCTGCGCACCGACCTGGGCAAGCCCTCCCTCTGCAGCGCCGCTGTGCTGGAACTTCTGGAAAAGGGCGTGCGGCGGTTCCTGTGCATGGACGATGAAATCTGCCTGAGCGCCCTGACCACACTGATGGAACAGGGGCTGAAAATCCCGGAGGATGCTCAGATTGCCTCCCTGTTCGACAGCGACAAGCTGGCCTCCTGCCCCATTCCCATTTCCGCGCTTCGTTTCGACGCCGCCGAGCTGGGCAAGACTGCCTGCCGGGAGCTTCTGCGCTGCCTGCGGGACGAAACCTACGATCCCAAGCCCATCCTCGGCTACCGGATCATCACAAGAGGAAGTACCTTATAAGGCAAAGAGGGCGTGCCGCCGGCACGCCCTCTTTTTATTCTACGGTAACGGATTTTGCCAGGTTTCTGGGTTTATCCACATCGCAGCCCCGGTTCAGCGCCACATAGTAGGCAAAAATCTGCAGCGGAATCAGGGTCAGACTGGGCTGGAACATGGGCAGCACCGTCGGCACGCAGATGATCCCGTTGGACTGATTCCGGGCTTCCTGCTCCATTTCCTTCAGGGTCACGCACAGAACATCCGCGCCTCTGGCCCGAACCTCCCGGACGTTTGCCATCATTTTATCGAACAGAGGCTTTACGGTTGCCAGCGCCACCACCAGCGTCCCCTCCTCGATCAGGGAGATGGGCCCGTGCTTCAGCTCGCCGGCGGGATAGGCCTCGCTGTGGAGATAAGCGACCTCCTTCAGTTTCAGACTGCCCTCCAGGCAGACCGCGCTGTCCATGTTGCGGCCGATGTAGAAGGCATCATGGTGCCCATAGTACCGGCTGGCATAATACTGGATCTTTTGTATATTCTCCTCGGACAGCACCTCCGAAACGGCATCGGGAAGCCGCTGCAGCGCCGCAACATGATCGGCATAATCCTTCTCCGAAATGGTTTTCAGCGCATAGCCCATCTGCAGCGCCAGAAGATACACTACCGCCAGCTGGGTGGTGAAGGCCTTGGTGGTGGCCACGGCGATTTCCGGCCCAGCCCAGGTATAGATGGTCTGATCCGCGGTTTTGGCAATGGCGGAGCCAACCACATTGACAATGGCCAGGGTCTTGGCGCCCAGCCGCTTGGCCTCCCGCAGCGCCGCCAGCGTATCGGCAGTCTCACCGGACTGGCTGATGATGATGACCAGATTGCTTTCGTCGATGACGGGATCGCTGTACCGGAATTCCGACGCCATGACGGCCTCGGTGGGAATCCGGCAGGCTTTCTCGATGGTATATTTTGCCAGAACAGAAACATAGTAGGCCGAACCGCAAGCCACCAGATAGATCTTGCGCAGTCCCTTCAGATACTCCGCCGACAGATCGATGCCCTCCAGCACCACCCTGCCGTCCCGGATCCGGGGGCTGACGGTGTCCCGCAGCGCCTTGGGCTGCTCATAGATCTCCTTGAGCATGAAGTGGTCAAAGCCGCCCCGCTCCGCGGCGGACAGCTCCCAAGAGATATGCTCCTTCTTCTTCTCGATGGGTTCGCCGGTTTGGTCGTAGAACGCAACGTCGTGGGCGTTGAACACAACCATCTCACCGTCGTCCAGATAGGCCACAGTCTGGGTATATTTCAGAATGGCCGGCACGTCGGAGGCAATGTAGTTCTCCCCCTCGCCGAAGCCGAAAATCAGCGGGGAATCCTTCTTCACCGCCACAATGGTATCCGGCTGATCCGCGCAGAGAATTCCCAGCGCGTAGCTGCCCTCGATGCGGGACATGGCTTTGCGCACCGCCCCAAGGAAATCGGCGTGTTTGGCATAGTAATAGCCCACCAGATTAGCCACTACTTCCGTGTCCGTCTCGGAATGGAAGTGAACACCTTTTCCCTCCAGCCAGCCGCGCAGCCGGGTCTCGTTCTCGATGATGCCGTTATGCACCACCGCGATCTTGCCGGAGTCCGAAAGATGGGGATGGCTGTTGATATCCGAGGGGGCGCCATGGGTGGCCCAGCGCGTATGACCAATGCCCACCACACCCTTCATATTGCTTCCGTTTTGGGTCTGATCGATCAGGACCTGCAGTCTGCCCTTGGCTTTCGCGATCTGAAGTCCCATTTCACCATGGACGCAGATGCCCGCCGAGTCATAACCCCGATATTCCAGCTTGGACAGACCGTCCAGCAGTACGGGAGCCGCCTGCTTGGCGCCTGCGTATCCAACAATTCCACACATGGATAAAATCCTCCTGTTGAGTATGTGTTTTGCATTTTACACTATTTTTGTACCAATATCAACTCTTGGGCGCAATATTTTTTGACCAACGAGCTTTTTGTTGTCATTGGTCAAAAAAATTGAAGTTTTCCGGATGCAAACTGTACAAATCCTTCAAATCCGATTGATTTACCGGGGTCGCTCCCAGCCGGCACAGCAGTTCGCAGGCCGGACTTTCGTCCCGAAAACAGAAAACGCCGCTCCAGCCGAAGCGCAGATTCTTCACGGTGCCGTCCCAGGTACCGCCGGTCTGATAGCTGCACTGCGCCACCAGTGTCTTTTCTCCCAGTGCGTGGATCACCCGGTTCCGGCTCAGCGCCCGCTGGGCGGAAAAGGGCTGGTCAAAATCCTCCTCGCTGAGATACAGCACATCGGGACGCTCCGGCTGCTTTGCCAGTTCATCCGCCACCACACAGATCACCCGGCCGCCTTCGGCAAGACAGGCCTCCTGCGCCGTCCGGTCGGCGCCCCGGGCATTCCCGGATACCAGTGCAAAGCCCTGCCGGGCAGCTTGTCGGCCAACCTCCGCGGCAAAGCCACGGTTGGCAGGATTCAGATCCCGGCTGCCCACCAGCGCGATTTTCGGCAGCGTCAGCAGCCCGATGTTCCCTTTCGCCCACAGTACGCCGGGACTGTCCAGCCCCAGGCGCTTGCGCACCGCCAACGGATAGCTCTCACTGATCCGGGTCAGCGGAACGCATCCGGCCCGCTTCCCTCTGCGCAGATAATGTTCCAGAACATCCTCCTCCGACAGAAGCGCCAGAATCCGGTTTGCCATCTCCCTGCCGTAGCCGAGACCGGTGAGATCCGCAACGGTGAGATCCCGCTCCGGCTCCGATACGGAAAGCTGCCAGGCCCGATCCGCCAAAGTGCGAAGCTGGGCCGTGGTCAGCGGATGCCGTTCCGGGTTTCCAAGACTGCTGCTCAGCAGGAGAAAGCCTCTCTCCGGCCCTCTCAACGCAGCCGCCTCTTGACGGGAGCAGGGGCCTTGATTTCCTCCTTCGTCAGGGTGCCGTCGGCTCCCAGCACCATGGGCTGAATGGTATAGTGGGAGAATTTGGCAATCTCGTCCAGCTTCGCCTTTTCCGGGAAATTGCCGATGACGGAATAGGCAACGCCCTTGCGCTTTGCCCGGCCGGTTCTGCCGATGCGGTGGACGTAGTATTCATTCTCCTCGGGAACGTCGAAATTGATGACGCATTCCACATCGTCCACGTCAATGCCCCGGGAGGCCACATCGGTGGCGATCAGCACCGGCAGCTTGCCGTCCCGGTAGCGCTGCATGGTTTTCTCCCGCTGGCTCTGGCGGATGTCGCCGTGGATGCACTCGCAGTCCAGTCCCGCCAGCTGGAATTCGTCGCACAGGCGCTGGCACATATGCTTGGTGTTGCAGAAGATCATCACCCGCCCGAAGCCCTGACTGCGGATCAGCCGCAGAGTGGTCTCCGCCTTCTCCAGCGGGGAAACCGTCAGACAGTACTGGTCGATGTCCGGACGATCCTCCTGCTTGGGCTCCACGGTGATTTCCAACTCGTCCCGCTGGTACATCCAGGACACCGTCATGACCTCCTGAGAAATGGTGGCGGAAAACAATCCCAGATTCTTCCGGTTCTTCACCTTCTCAATGATCCGGGTCACATCCTTGAAAAAGCCCATATCCAGCATCCGGTCGGCCTCATCCAGCACCACGGTCTGGATTTTATCCAGCCGTACCGTTTTCCGGTTGTAATGATCCATCAGCCGTCCCGGCGTGGCCACCACGATCTGGGGTTTTTTCTCCAGCGCCTTGATCTGTCCGCCGATGCCGGCGCCGCCGTAGAGCACCGCCACCCGGATGCCGCTGTAATAAGTCAGCAGTCCCCGCAGCTCGTCGCCGATCTGAATGGCCAGCTCCCGGGTGGGAGCCAGGATCAGTCCCTGCACATCGGAGCACTGGGGGTCGATATGCTCGATCATGGGGATGCCGAAGGCAAAGGTCTTGCCGGTACCGGTGGGCGCCTTGGCGATCACGTCCTTCCACTGCATGAAAGGCGGGATGGCCTCCGCCTGAATGGTGGTGGGATAGCCGTAGCCCTTCTGCTCCAGGGCCTTCAGCATGGCCTCGCTGAGCCCCAGATCCTGAAATGTCAGATTTTGATTCTCCATGGTAAATTCGTCCTTTTCGCTCTAACGTACTCATTTTGCTTATTGTAGCATTTTTTTCTTCAATATGCAACCTTTTTATCCCAGCAGCAGCTTCACCATCATGCACAGCAAGATTCCCATGGCCGTGGGAAGCACAAATGCCGCTGCCGTCTGCTTCAGACTGCCGGTTTCCCGGCGAATGGTCAGCAGCGTGGTGGCGCAGGGCCAATGAAATACGGTAAACAGCATGGTGCAAACCGCCGTCCGCCATGTCCAGCCCGCCGCCATCAGAAGTTCACCGCCGGCGTCCCCGATTCCCTGAAGGCTAATCGCTCCCGTCAGCGCCATAAGGATCACCGGAATCAGGAGTTCGTTGGCAGGCAGCGACAGCAGAAACGCCAGCAGAATCACGCCGTTCATTCCCATAGCCTTTCCGAAGGGATCCAGCGCCGCCGCGGCGCTTCCCAGCAGAGAGCATTTTGCCAAAAGCCACAGCAGCGCTCCCGCCGGTGCCGCCACCTTCAGAGCTCTTCCCGCAATGTGCAGGGTTCTGTCCAAAAGGGATCGCACAAGAATCTGTCCGATCCGGGGGCGACGCAATGGCGGCATCTCCATCAGAAATGTACTCTGTTCATGCTTCAGAGCCGTCCGGCTCAGCACGCCTGAAGCAGCCATGGCCCCCAGAACCCCCAGCACGGTAAACCCAGCCACCGCCAGCGCGCCGCCCGCGCCGCCGAAAAACAGACTTCCCAGCAGAATCAGGGTGGGAAAGCGGCCGTTGCAGGGCACCATGGCATTGGTCAGGACGGCCAGGAGACGC
Organism: Bacillota bacterium; assembly: GCA_029007925.1. Classification (GTDB taxonomy): domain Bacteria; phylum Bacillota; class Clostridia; order Oscillospirales; family Oscillospiraceae; genus Faecousia. The sequence continues at coordinate 38,214 of JAQXIT010000109.1, forward strand.
TCCCGGGGCGAGTCGATGATCCGGCAGCCGGTGACCCCCACCGCGTTGCAGCCCAGCCCCATGCACAGCGTCAGCGCCTGCTTGCCGCAGCCGCCGCAGCGGCACATTTTTCCGTCCAGCAGGAAGGCCATTCTCGGCAGATATCCGATGTCCTCCAACACGGTAAACAGGGGGAAGAAAATCGCCATCGGCGGCAGCATCACGGAGATCACCCGGGCAGAAGTGGCATACATACCGTCCAGAATCACCCCGGACAGCCACCCGGGCGCCGCCGACAGCCAACGCTTCAGGAGAAAATAACCGCTGTCCAGCAGTTTCCCAAGCAGTTCCGAAGGATAGTTGGCACCCCACACCGTAATCCAGAGTATGAGAAGCAGCAGCAAAAGCATTATGGGAATCCCGAAGCGCCTGCTCACCAGAATTTCGTCCACCCGGCTGCGCCACCGGGCGGAGGTATCCTCCGTCCTGCGGATGCAGCTCCGGGCAATCTCCTGGGCGGCGGCCACGGGATCCGGCCAGCTTCGCGGAAGTGTGACAGGCACCGCGGCGGCGATCCGCTCCAGCAGTTCCTCCAATCCCCGCTTCTTTCCCGCCGCCGTCAGCACCACCGGCGCGCCCAGCAGCCGGGACAGTTCGCCGGCATCGATATGGATTCCCCTGCGTCGGGCTTCATCTATCAGATTCACGCAGACGACCACCTTCTCCGTCCGTTCCAGAATCTGCAGCGCCAGAATCAGGGAGCGTTCCAGACAGCTTCCGTCGCAGACCACCACGGTACAGTCCGCTTCTCCGGAGGAGATGTACTCCGCCGCGATCCGTTCATCCTCGCTGCCGCCGCTGAGGGAATATGTACCCGGCAGATCCACGAACCGGAACACTCCACCCTTTGCCCGGCATTTTCCCTCGGCGATGCCCACGGTTTTTCCCGGCCAGTTACCGGTGTGCTGCCGAAGCCCGGTAAGGGCGTTGAACAGTGTGCTTTTGCCCACATTGGGATTCCCCGCCAGTGCCACGGTCATCCTCGGTACCGGCTGCCCCCTCATGGACGCGTGACCCGGATATCCCGCAGATCCCGGGTGCGGAGCGCGACGACGGTACCCCGAAATTCCACCGCCGTTACGGTGCCGTCACAGCTTCGATACCGGGGGACAACCCGGGTACCCGGTACCATTCCAAATCTCTCCAGCCTATTTTTCAGCGCCGGCGCCGTATTCACCGCCGTAACCGTTGCCCCGCTGCCCATGGGCAGACGCTCCAGTCCCATCTCCATACCTATCCCTCCAGAGATTCGTTATGCCATTGTATCCCGCCGGGGAAGGTTTTGTGCGGAAATTACGTCTTTTCTTTTGTCGGATTTTGTGATATGATTCTGAAAAAGGAGGCCATGCAATGGAGGAAAAGGTTCGCGCCATCATTGAGATTCTGAAGGAAAAATACCCGGACGCCCTGTGCGCCCTGCATTACGGGAAGGATTACGAGCTGATGATTGCCGTCCGGCTTTCGGCACAATGCACCGATGCCCGGGTGAATCTGGTCACCCCCGGTCTGTTCGCCGCTTATCCCACCCTGGAAAGTCTGGCCAACGCCGACATTGCCGACATTGAAAATCACGTCCGATCCTGCGGCTTCTATAAGCACAAGGCCCGGGACATTGTTCTGTCCTGTCAGATGCTGCTGTCGGACTACGGCGGCAAGGTGCCCGGCACCATGGAGGAGCTGCTGCGCATCCCCGGCGTGGGACGAAAAACCGCCAATCTTCTGCTGGGGGATCTGTACGACGTTCCCGGCAGCGTGGTCTGCGACACCCACTGTATGCGCATCTGTGAGCGGCTGGGGCTGTCCAAGGGCCGGGAGCCGGAAAAGGTGGAGCGGCAGCTTCGGGAGATTCTGCCCCCCGGGGAGAGCAGCGGTTTTTGCCACCGGATCGTCCTTTTCGGTCGGGAGGTCTGCACCTCCCAGCGCCCCAAATGCGCCGAATGCCCCCTGGCCATGTGGTGTCAGGAGATCAACCGGGGCTGACCCGCAGAAAATCATTCTACTTCCCCCCTTGTCCGCATAGGATTCGGACAAGGGGGGGATCCTTTTGCCCAGAAAGCTGCCTATATTCTACAGTGCCCTGATGCTTACCGGCGTGAACCTTCTGCTGCGGCTGGCGGGCACCACCTTTCAGGTGTATCTGTCCTCCCGGATCGGTGCGGAAGGTATCGGGCTGCTGCAGCTTGTGATGAGCGTCGGTTCCATGGCTCTGGTGGCCGGTATGGCCGGCATCCGCACCGCCACCATGTATCTCACCGCCGAAGACCTGGGTCGAAAAAAGCCGGGCAGCGTGGTTTGGGTGCTGTCCGGCTGCGTGGCATACAGCGTTCTGTGCAGTTCCGCCGTCGCCGCCGGCATCTATGTGTACGCGCCGGTTCTGGCGAGCCGCTGGATCGGCAGCCCGGATACCGTGGATAGTCTGCGGCTGTTCGCCGCGTTTCTTCCGGTTAACTGTCTGGCCGGCGTCATGGCGGGCTATTTCACCGGAGCCAACCGCATCGGTACCCTTGCCGCGGTGGAGGTGGCGGAGCAAATCTGCTCCATGATCTGTACGGTATCCCTGCTGACTCTGTGGGCAGGTCATGATGCAGGACGTTCCTGTCAGGCTGTGGTTCTGGGCAGTGGACTGGGCACCTGCCTGACCCTTTCCTGTCTGGTGATTCTGCGTCTTCTGGAGCGAAACAAAGCCTCCCGTCCTCTTCCCGTAGCCAGGCGGCTCCTGCAAACGGTGGTGCCGCTGGCACTGGCGGACGATCTGCGCACCGGAATCACCACGCTGGAAAACCTGATGGTTCCCAAGCGCCTTGCCCTGTATGGCGGTGTTTTGTCGCCGCTGGCGGCCTTCGGAACGGTCTGCGGCATGGTGTTTCCTATTCTGATGTTCCCGGTGGCCATACTCTACGGTCTGACGGAGCTGCTGATTCCCGAATTGGCCCGGTGCCGGGCTGCGGGAAGCGGACAGCGGGTGTCCCATCTGGTGCAGAAAAGCCTGCGGGTGGCGCTGCTTTACGGCACCGTCTGCGGCGGGCTGCTGTTCCTTAACGCCGACGCTCTCTGCCGGGCGCTGTACAAAAGCGACGAGGCAGGTACCTATCTGCGCTGGTTTTCCCTGCTGGCGGTTATGCTCTACTGCGACACGGTAACGGATGCCATGATTAAGGGACTGGGACAGCAGAAGCACAGCGTGTGCTACAACATCCTCACCAACACCATGGATGTGGCTTTTCTGTACATTCTGCTTCCCAGATACGGCATTCGGGGCTATTTTGCCAGCTTTCTCGTCACCCATGTCATCAATTTCCGGCTCAGCATCGGCCGTCTGCTGAAGATCACCGGAGAGCGAATCCCGCCGCGGGTGCCTGTCCTGACCCTGACGGCGGCGGTGTTCGCCCTGTGGGTCTCCGGATTTTTATCCGCCCCTCTTTTGCGCACCGGCGCCTTCCTCACCGTCCTGACCTGTCTGCTGTTCCTTCTGAAGATTCTCAGCCGGGAGGATCTGATCTGGCTGAAAGGTCTGATATGCAAGAAATGACCCGCCGCCGGCGGGTCATTTCAAATATTACCGCTTACAGCGCCTTCAGCACTTCCAGCAGGAATTCCCAGGTTCTGCGGGTGGATTCGATTTCCAGCTTTTCCCGGCTGGTGTGGATGTCGTGCATATCCGGGCCGATGGAAACGCAGTCCAGCCCCGGCAGCTTCTCGCTGAGCAATCCGCACTCCAGACCCGCGTGGATGGCCACCACCTGCGGTTCCTTCCCGAACATCTCCCGGAAAATGCGAACCATGGCGTCCCGCAGGACGGAATCCTTTTTGTACTCCCAGGCAGGGTACTCCCCTGTCTCACTGCAGCTTCCGCCGTGGAACTGCGCCAGCTCCGCCAGTTTATCCAGCAGCTCCCGCTTCTCCCTGTTCACGGAACTGCGGACGGAGAAGGTCAGCTTCAGCTCCTCTCCCAGCTTTGCCACGCCCAGATTCAGGCTGGTCTGCACAAGGCCGGGAATATCCTGGCTCCACGCCTGCACCCCGTTGGGAACCGCGTTCAGCAGGGCGATAACCTTGGCGGAATCCTCGGTACTCAGGGCGTTGGCGCCCAGCGCGTCCGCGTCGTCTCCCCAGATTTTCACATCCGGCTCATCGTACTCCCGGACGATTTCCGCCCGGAGGGTCTCGCAGATCTCATTGATCCGCTCCGGGTGCATCCCCAGCGCAACGATGGCTGCCGTGCAGGAGCGGGGAATGGCGTTGTCCTTGGCGCCGCCCTGCAAAGCGGCGATGCACAGTGGCATTTCCTGCCGGATCCGGCCCAGAAGCTGACCCATGACCTTGTTGGCGTTGGCGCGGTTTTTGTGAATCTCCACGCCGGAGTGACCGCCCCGGAGTCCGTCCACCGTCAGCTTGACGCAGGGGCCGCAAACCGCCCGGCGCGGAGCGGGCATTGTGATGGTGGCTCTGGCGCCGCCGGCGCAGGATACGGTGAAGATTCCCTCGTCCTCGGAGTCCAGATTGATGAGGGTGCGTCCCCGGAGACCGGACAGATCGACACCCACAGCACCGTACATTCCGGTTTCCTCATCCACGGTGATGATGACCTCCAGCGGCGGATGAGGGATGCTCCGATCCGCCAGCAGCGCCAGCGCGTAGGCCACGGCGATGCCGTCGTCACCGCCCAGCGTGGTGCCTCTGGCAAACACGCAGGTGCCGTCGTGGGTCACATCCAGAGCGTCGGTCTCCATATTGATGGGACTTTCGGGATCCTTCTCACAGACCATGTCCATATGACCCTGCAGGATCACAGGCTCATGATCCTCCATGCCGCAGGTACCCTCCTGGAACAGCAGCACGTTGTTGAGCTCGTCCTGCGCCCAGCGAATCCCCTGCTCCCGGGCAAAGGAAACCAGGTAATCGCTGATGGCTTTGGTATTCCCGCTGCCGTGGGGAATGGAACAGATTTTTTCAAAATAAGCAAATACGGACGCCGGCTCCAGGCCGGCCAGCTTTTCGGCTTTCATTTGGCATTCTCCTTTACCAAAGGTTTTTGCATATTCTACCACATTCCAAACGGAATGTCCACAAAAAATAACCACAGGGCGAACCCTGTGGTTATCTTCCATATCAAATCAGAACAGGCTCAGAGACAGCGTCAGCAGACCCCAAACAAGGGCGATCCACTTGGTAGCGGAGGCCAGCACCTTGTCCAGGCTGCCGCTTTTGCTCTTGCTCAGGTAGGAATCGTTGTTGCCGCTGAGAACGCCCAGACCGGACTCCTTGCCGGACTGCAGCAGGACAACCACGATCAGCGCCACGCTGGCGAGAACCTCAAAACCGATCAGAACATACCGCAAAACATTCATTTTTCTAACCTCCCTCCGCGGGTATATGGCATACATCTTGTACATAATAGCACATGGTTTTGAAAAATGCAAGTGCTAATCGATATTTTTTTACTTTGTGACCCAATTCCCGGTGGCAAGGCAATTCAGATAGCTTTCGATGAAGGGATCCAGCGCTCCGTCCATGACGCCGTTGACGTTGGCGGTCTCGCAGCCGGTGCGGGTGTCCTTCACCAGCGTGTAGGGCATGAATACATAGTTGCGGATCTGGCTGCCCCACTCGATCTTCTGCTGGACGCCCTTGATGTCGGAAATCTTGTCCAGATGCTCCCGCTCCTTGATCTCCACCAGCTTGCTGCGCAGCATCCGCAGACAGGTCTCCTTGTTCTGGAACTGGCTCCGCTCGGTCTGGCAGGACACCACGATGCCGGTGGCCTTGTGGATCAAACGGACGGCGGAGGAGGTCTTGTTGATATGCTGACCGCCGGCGCCGGAGGAACGGTATACCTGCATTTCGTAGTCCTCGGGCTTGATCTCCACATCCTGGCTGTCGTCCTGGATATCGGGAATCACTTCCACGGCGGCGAAGGAGGTCTGCCGCCGGGCGTTGGCGTCGAAGGGCGACACCCGCACCAGACGGTGGACGCCGTTCTCCCCCTTCAGGAAGCCGTAGGCGTTGACGCCCTCGATGAGGATATCCGCGGACTTGAGGCCGGCCTCGTCGCCCTCCAGATAATCCAGAATTTTGTAGGTAAAGCCGTGGCGCTCCGCCCAGCGGGTATACATCCGGTAGAGCATCTGGCACCAGTCCTGCGCCTCGGTGCCGCCGGCACCGGCATGGAAGCTCATCAGGGCGTTGTTGCCGTCGTAGTGGCCGGTGAGCAGGGTTTCCAGCCGGCAGGATTCCATCTCGGCGGTCAGGGTCTCGAAGCCCTCCTTCAGCTCCGGCAGCATGGAGTCGTCGTCCTCCTCGGCGGCCATTTCGCAGATGGTCATCAGGTCATCCCATGTGGACACCATCTTCTCGTACATTTCGATCTTGGATTCGGTCTGCCGGCACTTGACCACGATCTTCTGGCTCTTTTCGGGATCGTCCCAGAAGCCGGGCGCCTCCTGCATGGCATGGTAGCGCTCCAGCTCGCTGCGGAGCCCCTCCAGATTCAGAGAATCCGCCAGACCGTCCAGCGCCGGCCGGCAGTCGTTGAGTTTCTGCTTGTAGCTGTCAAATTCGATATTCATGGGCATGATCTCTCATTTCGTTGAAATTTGCACATACGGTATGTATTATAGCCGAAATTTCCCATTCTGTAAAGAGGATTCCGAAAAAAACACGCCCATTCCGGCACGGCAGAAGAACGGCGGCCGCCCGAAGGCCGCCGCCGTGTTTCCTGTTTCCTTGGAACCGCTGTGTGGGAGGTGCGTCAGCCGCCTTTGCCGCCCCGTTCGATAAAGCATCCGACAGCGATCCCGCTTTCATCAAACCGGACGGAGAAAAGCCATGGCGGTTCCGCCCCAGAAATCCGACATAAGATTCCGTGAGAGAATAGGAGCTGGTAACATTCCGATAGATGCCATTCTCATCCGAAGTTTTCCCGGCAAACCAGCTAACCTGTGACCATACGCACAGGAAGCCAATGCACAGCGCGAGCAGGATGAAATAATAACATCAAGATACCTCCCTATACGCTTTCGAAAAAAACACGGGAATTTGTTGACAGATGCCGTTTTTTTCGTTACAATACGATGGTACATATGCCCCAGTAGCTCAGTTGTATAGAGCGTCCGCCTCCTAAGCGGAAGGTCGGAGGTTAGAGTCCTCTCTGGGGTGCCATAAGCCTGGATCCCTCGGGATCCAGCTTCTGTTTTTACAAACAGGGAGGTTATGTTTATGAACAAGACCTTTTACCTGGAGACCGGCTCCGACGACCCCGCCTACAATCTGGCCTTCGAGGAATATGTGCAGGCCCACCGCCGGGAGGGCAATTATCTGATTCTCTGGCAGAACCGGAACGCTATCATCATCGGCCGGAACCAGAACACCCGGGAGGAAATCAACCGGGAGTTTGTGGAAGCCCACGGTATCCGCGTTATCCGCCGCAACACCGGCGGCGGAGCCGTGTACCACGACATGGGAAATCTCAACTACTCCTTCATCACCGACGCCGGAGATCTGACCCAGCGAACCGGAACCCTGTTCACCTCCCCTGTGGTCAAAGCTCTGCGGGGTCTGGGGCTGGACGCGGAAACCTCCGGGCGCAATGATATTCTCGTCTCCGGCCACAAGGTCTCCGGCATTGCCGAGCATCTGATGCAGGGACGAATCCTCCACCATGGCACATTGCTGTTCGATTCCGACCCGGCCATGATCGCCGGTGCTCTGAACCCGGATCCCACCAAGTTCCAGTCCAAGAGCGTCAAGTCCGTCCGCAGCCGGGTGGGCAACATCCGCAGCTTCCTGCCCTCTGACATGGATATGCAGAGCTTCTGGAACTACCTGAAGGTGGCGCTGGCGGAGGACGGCATCATCCCCACCTCCCTGACCGACGAGGAGTTGGAAGGCGTCCGGGCGCTGAAAGCGGCAAAATACGACACCTGGGAGTGGAACTACGGCAAATCTCCCAAGTACCAGACCGAGTGCCGCCGCCGTTTCCCCGGCGGACTGCTGGAACTGCATCTGTCCGTAGCCGGCGGCAAGATCAGCGAGCTGGAGATTCTGGGCGATTTCATGTCCCTGACCAGCGTGGAGCCTCTGAAGCTGGCGCTGCTGAACTGCCCCTATCAGGAGGCGGACATCGCCGGAGTTCTGGATCAGTTCCCCCTGCAGCGGATTCTGGGTGGCATTACCAAAGAAGAATTCCTGGAAACCATTCTTTCCTGAATACCAAAAAACGCGGATGTGATTATTTCACATCCGCGATTTTGATTTCCTCCGTCTGCAGCGGCTCCCAAAGAAGCCGGATATCCGTCTCCTTCGCCAGCGCTTCCGCATTCCTCCGGGCGGATTCCCGGTAACCGGACACGTCGTCCTCCCGGAAAGGCAGATGATACGCCAGAATATGCTCCGGAGCCAGCTTCCGCAGGAACGCCCGCCCCCGCGCCAGCGTGATCCACGGGAAATTCAGAAGCGCCAGATCGATCTTTGCGACACCCACAGCCTTAAGCAGAACCTCTCCGTCCACGGCGCAGTCCCCGGGGATCAGCATACGGCATTCCCCCATCCGCAGCAGGATGCCGTAATGCCGCACGTCGGCATATTGGGCGCCCTCATGGGGCAGCCGCAGGAACCGCAGGGAAAAACCATCCCCAATATAGTCAAAGGCATCCCCCGTGACCGGTGTCTGGCCGGGAAAAACCTGCTCCGGCAGAAACAGGCCGGCATCGGGCCACATTTCCTTCGCCGCGAGGGTGAGCCTTTGGGAATAGTGGTCGGGATGGCAGTGGGTAAAGCAGATGCACGCCGGGTTGGAAAAAGCCTCATTCTCCGCCATTTTCCGCAGCAACTCCGGCGTCAGCGCCGAAAAGCCCGGCTGCCGGGTCTCGTGCAGCGCGTCCACCCAGATCCTGTGTCCGCCCGCTTCGATGGCCACCCCCGCGTTGGCGCTGAGGGTTACCCGGATCCGTTCCATATTGCTCACCTCCCGTTTCTGTCATTATAGTGCGGGAGTTTTCTTTTTGCAATCAGATTGTTCATATTATTTGATAGTAAATTTACGGAAAGTTTATAAATCCCGCCTCCGTTCGGCGTAGAATGTAGGATATATTGCAGTCAAAGGATGGAAGGTATCCTATGGAAAAATTGAGCGTCAAAAAACCCTTTACCATCTTGGTCGCCGTCATTATGGTACTGGTGCTGGGCGTGGTGTCCGTGACCCGAATGACCACCGACCTGCTGCCGGACATGAGTATGCCCTATCTGATGGTGGTTGCCCCTTATCCCGGCGCCAGCCCGGAGCGGGTGGAAAACGACGTCGTCCGTCCTCTGGAAAGCGCGCTGGGAACGGTCAGCGGCGTGGAAAACGTCTACTCCACCTCCGCTGAGAATTTCGGCATGATTCAGCTGGAATTTGCCGAAGGCACCGACATGGATTCCACGCTGGTGAAGGTCTCCGGAGCGGTACAGGAGGCCTCCGCTTCCCTGCCGGACACCTGCGGCACTCCCTCCATCAGTGAGCTGAGCATGGATATGATGGCCACCATGTATGTCTCCGTCAGCCGGGATGGTTATGATATCTACCAGCTTTCCTCCTTCGTCAAGGATACGGTGCAGCCCTATCTGGAGCGGCAGAACGGCGTAGCCAGCGTTTCGGCTCTGGGTCTGGTGGAGCAAAGCGTCCATGTGGAGCTGGATCCCGACAAGATCGCCGCTCTGAACGACAAGCTCCTTTCCGCCGTCAATGAACAGCTTTCCGCCGCTCTGGAGGAGCTGGACAAAGCGCAGCAGGAGGTGGAAACCGGCAGAGCCGAGCTGGAAAAGGCGCAGTCCGGCTTTGGTCAGACCATGGCCGGCACCATTTTCGGCAGTCTGGAGGACAGCGTATCCGATGCCGCCGCCCGGATGAAAGCGGAGGTGGATGATCTTCTGGCCCAGGTGGAAGCCCTTCGCGCCGAGATTACCGATGGAGAAACCGGCAGCTCACTGGACACCATTGCGGAGAATCTGCGAAAAATCTCCGAAAAGCTGGGCAGCGGAAACCTGTCCGTGGAAGATCTGCTGGAGATCTCCGGCAGTCTGCGGGTGATTCTGGACAATCTGGCATCTCTGGTGGAAAAGCTGGAAGCGGAAGCCCGCGGGAGGATCGACGGGGATTCCCTGTCCCGGCTCCGGGAAACGCTGAAGGAGATCACCGGCACCCTGGGGACTCTCTCCGGCATTCTGGATTCCGTTCCCGAAATCCTTGCCGGTCTGGAGGAAGCCTACGCCGGTATGACCCAGGCACAGTTGGAAGCCGCCGTGGGCTTCGCCACTGCCAGCACCCAGCTCACCGCCGCCGAAACTCAGCTTGCCGCCGCCCGGACACAGTATGAAACCGCGCGGGAGCAGGCGCTGGCCGGTGCCAATCTGGACAGTCTGCTGGACGTCAAGACCCTTTCCCAGCTGATTTACGCCCAAAACTTCTCCATGCCGGCCGGCTACATCGACGATGCCCAGGACAACAGCTGGCTGCTGAAGGTGGGCGAGGAATACTCCTCCGTGGAGGACATCGCCGGAGCACTGCTGGTGAGCATGGACGGCATCGGTGATGTGCGGATTTCCGATGTGGCTGCCGTGACCGTCATCGACAACGCCGGCGTCGGCTTCACCCGCCTCAACGGCCATGAGGCCGTCATTCTGAGCATCTTCAAAAGCAGCACCGCCGGAACCAACAAAACCGCTAAGAACTGTCAGGCGGCCTTTCGGGAGCTGGAGGAAAAGTACGACGGCACCAAAATGCTGACGCTGATGAATCAGGGCAGCTATATTGACCTGATTATTCAGTCCGTCCTGTCCAGCATGGTCACCGGCGCCCTTCTGGCCATCGTCATTCTTGCCCTGTTCCTGAAGGACGTGAAGCCCACTCTGGTGGTTGGTATCAGCATTCCCCTGTCGGTCATGCTTTCGCTGGTTCTGATGTATTTCACCGGCATCTCCCTGAACATGATGACCCTGTCCGGGCTGTCTCTGGGCATCGGTATGCTGGTGGATAACTCCGTGGTGGTCATGGAGAATATCTACCGGCTCCGAGGCCGGGGCGTCAGCGCCGCACGGGCTGCCGTACAGGGTACCAGGCAGGTTTCCGGTGCCATCATCGCCTCCACCCTCACCACCGTCTGCGTTTTTCTCCCGCTGGTGTTCACCGAGGGCATGGTCAAGGAGCTTCTGCTGCCGCTGGGGCTTTGCATCGGCTTCTGCCTGATGTCCTCACTGCTGGTGGCTCTGACCGTGGTTCCCGCCGCGGCCTCCACCATGCTGCGCCGTTCCCGGCCCAAGCCCCATCCGCTTTTCGATAAGATTCTGGACGTCTACGGACGGTTCCTGAACTGGTGTCTGGATCATAAGGCCATTCCCATCACCGTGGCCATGGGACTGTTGGCTGTGTGCGTATGGGCGGTTATCCACATGGGCATCGTTCTGCTGCCGGAAATGAACGGCGACCAAATCCAGATCAGCGTCACCACACCCGAGGGCATCACCAGGGAGGAATCCTATGCCATGGCCGATGATGTCATCGACAAGCTTCTGACCATTGATGGCGTGGAAAACGTCGGCGTCATGGACAGCGGCTCTGCCGTGAGTATGATAAGCGGTATGTCCGGTCTCAGCGGCTCCTACGGCAGCTATTCCTTCTATGTGCTGGTACCGGAGGGCACCCCCTCCAGCCAAATCCGGAAAATTACGGAAAAGATCAACGATGCCTGCGCCGATATGCCCTGCCAGGTCAGTGCTTCCTCCGGCGGGATGGACGACATGACCGCGCTGCTGGGCAGCGGACTGAGTGTCCACATCTACGGCGATAATTTGGATACCATGCGGGAGCTGTCCGATCAGGTTGCGGAGCTTGTAGCCACCGTACCGGGCTACACGGACATCACCACCAGCTTCACCGACGGTGACCCCACCATCCGCTTGATGATTGACAAGGACAAAGCCATGTCCAAGGGTTTAACCGTTGCCCAGATCTATATGAGCATTTCCCAACGGCTCACCACCTCCGCCACCTCTGCCTCGATCACGCTGGACGGCGTCACCATGGATGTGACCGTGGAGGACAATTCCAACCCGCTGACACTGGAGAATCTGCTGGAGCTGGAGCTGGAGACCACCACCATGGACGCCTCCGGCGGTACCGTGAAGGAAACCCACAAGCTCTCCGAGTTTGCCTCCATGGAGGAGACCACCTCGGTGGGCTCCATCGGCCGGGAAAACCAGACCCGCTACGTCACCGTATCCGCCGACATCGCCGAAGGCTATAACGCCACCCTTCTTTCCCGGGAGCTGAGCAAAAAGCTGGCGGATTTCTCCGAAACCCGGGTTCCCTATGGTTTTTCCGTCCGGCTGGACGGAGAAAGCTCCACGGTTAAGGAAATGCTGACACAGATGCTGCTGCTCATCGGATTGGGCTTCCTGTTTATCTATCTGGTCATGGTCGCACAATTCCAGAGTCTGCTGAGCCCCTTCATCGTACTGTTCACCGTGCCGCTGGCCTTCACCGGCGGTATGCTGGGACTGCTGGTCAGCGGTCAGCAGCTCAGTCTGCTGTCGCTGATGGGTTTCGCGGTGCTGATGGGTACCGTGGTCAACAACGGCATTGTCTTTGTGGACTATGTGAATCAGCTTCGCATCGGCGGCATGGATCGCCGCGCCGCCCTCATCGCCACCGGCAAAACCCGGATGCGCCCCATTCTGATGACGGCGCTGACCACCATTCTGGCCATGTTCCAGATGGTATTCAGCGACGACATGGCCGGTCAGCTTGGCGGCGGCATGGCCATCGTCATCATCGGCGGTATGCTCTACGCCACCGTCATGACGCTCATCATCGTGCCGGTGATCTACGACATTCTCTTCCGGCGCAAGCCTATGAACGTGGACATCGGCAGTGAGAATCTGGACGACGTACCGGATGATGCCGCGGAATTCATCGCGGAAGCAGCGGCTCAGGAGGCAGCCGGGAAAGCGGAAGAAGCCCTGGACGCGCCCGCTGCGGCCGAATAAACGAGCAAACCGGAGGGCTTCCCGCCCTCCGGTTGTGAACAATCTGTGAATTCTGTCCAAATTCCGACGCAAATTGCAGGCAGATTTCGGCGGGAATCGGAACAATTTTCTCTTGCAATTTTCGCCAAAAAACGGTATTCTTGTTAAGAACAAAATATCTTGTTCGAAAGGAGGACTTGACTATGCAGAAACAAACCGTCATGCGTATGTCTGGGTTCTCCTATTTTTCTGACCGTTTTTCGGCTGCCGAAGAATAAGGATAGTCCCTCTGTCCCCTTTTCATCCTTTCTCCCGGTGCCGGTATCGGCAGAGGCAGAAAGGATGTTTTTTTATGGCAAACAACGAGAAAAACACGGAAGCCGTCTACGACGCCAAGTCGCTGGGTACTCCCCGGGTGTTGGTACTGGGCCTGCAGCATCTGTTCGCCATGTTCGGCGCCACAGTGCTCGTCCCCGCTCTCACCGGTCTGAACGTATCCACCACGCTGCTGTTCGCCGGCTTGGGAACCCTGCTGTTCCACCTGATTACCGGGCGGAAGGTTCCCGCGTTCCTGGGCTCCTCCTTCGCGTTCCTGGGTGCCTACGGTCTGGTCACCGCTTCCGGACAGGCAATCCCCCTGACCTACTCCAGCTTCGGTGTGGCCGTGGCCGGTCTGATGTATCTGGTGCTGGCGCTGCTGTTCAAGCTCTTCGGTGCCAAAAAGGTCATGCGCTTCTTCCCGCCCATCGTCACCGGCCCCGTCATCATCTGCATCGGCCTGACCCTGTCCGGCACTGCCATTGGCAGCTGCTCCGCCAACTGGCTGGTTGCCGTTGTAGCCATTCTGGTGGTTGTGATCTGCAACATCTGGGGCAAGGGCATGGTGAAGATCGTACCCATTCTGCTGGGTGTGGTTGCTTCCTACGCCGTTGCCATGATCGTGGATCCCGCTGCCCGGCTGAAGGTTGCCCAGACCGTTGCCGAAGCCAAGTGGATCGGTCTGCCCGTGGTCTGGAAGGAAACCGGACTGTCCATCTTCGGAGAAGGCTTTGACGGCGGTATGCTCCTGACCGCCATTATCACCATCCTGCCCATTTCGCTGGCCACCATCGTCGAGCATATCGGCGATATGTGTGCCATCTCCTCCACCGTCGGCAAGAATTTCGTGGCCGATCCCGGCCTGCACCGCACCCTGATGGGCGACGGCATTGCCACCACCATGGCTGCCCTCTTCGGCGCCCCCGCCAACACCACCTATGGTGAAAATACCGGCGTTCTGGCGCTGTCCAAGGTCTACGATCCCAAGGTCATCCGTCTGGCGGCTGTCTTCGCCATTGTCCTGTCCTTCTGCCCCAAGTTCGCCGCGCTGATCGTGGCTATGCCTGCCGCCACCATGGGCGGTGTCAGCCTGGTGCTCTACGGTATGATTTCCGCCGTTGGCGTGCGCAACGTGGTGGAAAATCAGGTTGACTTCACCAAGAGCCGCAACGTGCTGATCGCCGCTGTGATTATGGTTCTGGCCATCGGCCTGAAGTACGGCACCGGCGATGTGGGCGGCATTGTCTTCAGCATTGGCAGTGTCCATATCACCCTGACCGGTCTGGCTGTGGGCGCTCTGGTGGGCATCTTCATGAACGCCGTGCTTCCCGGCAAGGACTACGAGTTCGGTACCAATGAGCAGGGTGACACCTCCGTCAATTTCGGTACCCGGGCAAAATAACCCCCCATACACAAAACGCCGCCGGAAGGATCCGGCGGCGTTGTTTTATTTCTTGTCCCGTTTGCGGGTCAGATAGATGTCCAGCTTTTCCTTCATGTTCTCCGGTATCTCCCGGGCTACAGGGCAGCGAACCGCGTTGGCCATCCGCTCCGTAAAGGCCACAATAAAGCCGATATCCGCCGCCATCTGCTCGCCCTTCACCAGCGCCATGGTGTCGTAGCTGTTATGGATGGTTGCCGTGTTGTGAGGCGCGATCCGGGCGAAGGAAACCGCCGGAACCCCCTTGTCGGCAAAGGGCGTGGAATCGCTGGAATACACGTCCTGCTGCACTTCAATGCCCCAGCCCCGCTCCATGGCCATGTAGCGGATGTAGTGGGTCAGCGGTTCCTCCGAGGTGCAGCAGGCAATGAATTTGCCCATAACCGATCCGATCATGTCCAGATTGATGTTCAGAACCGTTTTCTTCAGCGCCTCTTCATTGGTTTCGCAGTAGGCCTTGGAGCCCAGAAGGCCCCGCTCCTCGCTGCCGCACCACAGGAAACGCAGTCCATAGCGGTGGGGATGGGCGGCAAAATACTCCGCCGCCGCCAGAATTCCCACGGAACCGGACATATTGTCGTAGGCGCCCTGAGAAAGGGAGGTGGAATCGTAGTGCGCCGTCAGGGTGATGTACTCATCGGTTTCGCCGGGCAGCTCCAGCATCACATTGTGGGACTGTCCCCGGTACTCCTCCTGCTCCAACACGATTTTCGCGGTGACGGTGCCCCGCCGGATCAGTTCGATGGCGGACTTGGCGTTGATATTGACGCCCGGCAGCTTTCTGCCCTTGCTGACAAAGCTCCGCAGTTCCCGCTGGTCGATGTCCCAGTCGGTGTAATTGGCGTTGCCGTCGTAGGTCACAAAACCCACGGCACCGTTCTCCAGAATATCCTGATACCGCCAGTAACCCAGATAGCCGTCAATCATCACGATTTTCCCACGGCATTGGGACAGGCTGAGGGGATCCGTTCCCCGCAGATAGTACAGCGGTGCCTCCACCTCTCCGGAGCCGGCGCAGAGATATCCCTTGCAGGGGATCTCCGCCCCATCGGCATAAAACTCCGCCCGCTTCATAGTGGCCATATCCACATCGAAGGGAAGAATTTCAGCCTTCAGCCCTATTTCGGCGCATTTGCTCCGCAGATACTCCGCGCAGCGAAGCTCCTCACTGCTGCCGCCGGTGCGGACATAGGCCGTTTCCTCAAAGATTTTCATGATTTGTTTGGCATCCATAGGAAAACCTCCTTTTCCCCTATTCTACTCCGCTTCCGTGAATTTGCAACAGTTTTCTTTCTCTGTTTTTTTGCATGAAGTACCTTGGCAGGCGAGGTATTATGTGATACAATACCGCCACGAAAGGGGGAAACGGCCATGTCCATTGCCGGTGATCTGATCCGGGGCCACACAGATGCCATCATTCTGGCCCGGCTTCTGCAGTCCGACAGCTACGGCTACGAGATCAACAAAATCATCTCCACCCTCTCCTCGGGCCGCTTCGAACTGAAGGAAGCCACGCTCTACACCGCCTTCAAGCGGCTGGAGGAATCCGGCTTCATCGCCTCCTACTGGGGCGACAGCGGTGCCGGAGCCCGGCGGCGATACTACACCATCACCCCCGCAGGGCGGGAAGCCTGCCTTCGCCTTCTGGCGGAATGGGAGGAAACTAAGGAGATCATGGATCAACTATTGAAAACGGAGGAAAGAACATGAGAGATCAACTGATTCGCTATGTGGATCTTCTCTTTGCCGGCGCCCACGATGCCGGCGATATCAGGCAGGAGATCCTTCAGAACACACTGGATCGCTACGACGATCTGGTCGCACAGGGTAAAACGCCGGAGGCCGCCTACAGCCTGGCCATTTCCGGCATCGGGGACATCAGCGAAATCCTCAGCGGCGGCGCGGTGCCTCCGGAGATCCCCACTCCCGCCGCTGCGGTTACGGAGCGCACGGAGCCGCAGGAAACCCCGGTATGGAAAAAGGTGCTTCGGGCCATCGGCATATGCCTGTACATTTTGTGTCCCGTGCCGCTGTTCGTCCTGCAGAATGAAATCGGTCTATGCGGCTTGCTGACCATTGTGGCCGTGGCCACCGCTCTGATGGTGATTGCCGGCGGAAAAAGCGGCAATGATGCTCCCCGAAAGGAAGAACCCATTCCCACCTCTCCCCGTTCCGAGCTGCACAAGGCCGTGAACGCCATCATCTGGGCGGTGGGTCTGTGTGTTTACTTCCTTCTGAGTTTTTCCACCGGCGCTTGGTATATCACATGGATCCTGTTTCTCATCATCCCGGCGGTTAACGGGCTTGTCAAGGCCTGCATGGATCTGAAGGAGGCGAGCCGAAATGAAAACTAACGCCATCGTCCGCATCGTGATTTACCTTCTCGTGATCCTGCTTCTGGCGGGGCTTCTGGTAGCGGGATTGGGCTTCGGTCAATTTGCGTTCCACTTCGGCATTCCCTCCGGCAGTTATATCACCGGCTCCGGCTCCGCGAACGCATCGGAGATCCGGAACCTGAAGATCGAATGGGCAGCCGGTTCCATCAAAATCGTTCCCTCGGACACGGATCAGATCACCTTCTCGGAAGAAGGCAACGCCGGCGAGGACGGCCGGATGGTCTACGATATTGACGGCTCCACCCTGACCATCCGCTGCACGAAGCCCGGTTTCCGGTTTGGCTCCTTTTCCAATCCCGTGAAAAATCTCACCGTCTGCGTCCCGTCGGATTGGCAGTGCAGCCGTCTGGAGGTCAACGCCGCCTCCGCGGATCTGGATGTGGAAAACCTGACCACCGACGAGATGAAGATCAACACCGCTTCCGGTGAGTGCGACTTTCAGAGCTGCACCGTCGGGGACTTAAATATCAGCACCGCCTCCGGCAGCATCCGCTACACCGG
>JAQXIT010000110.1 GCA_029007925.1 Bacillota bacterium
TTCACGGCCACCCTGCCGGGCAGCTCCCTGCCGGACAGCCTGTAAAGCTGCAGAACCTTCTCCGGTGTGATCTCGCGGGAAAAGTACACGGTCGCGCGCATGGTAATACCTCCTCAAAGGGTCGCCGGATCTCCGGCGCATTGGGCCGGTTACTGACCCGTCTCTATTATAGGATGACCCGGAGGATTCGTCAAGTGGGTTGCCCGGCATCCTCCGCGGATGGCGAAGCGGATTTCGCGTTCCGACAGGAAATCAGAATATGGCTTGGCGCAAAGAGAACCGATGCCGCAGTCAGCAGCAGCGACCGGCTCATGATTCCGCTGAACAGAAACAGTACGGACGGAATGATGGACAGCGCCAATGCCCGGAACATACTGTTTTTCTTCCAACAAACGCACCATATGGCGCAGTAAAGGGCCACCAGCAAAGTGTCTGCCACAAGATACACGGCAAAGGCGTCGTCAGACCACCAGCCCAGACAAGTCCCCGGAATCCGGAGGATCATGAAGCAGAAACAACCGAATCGTCCAATCTGCTCGGCAAACGCAGCAAACGGATGATGCCATTTGTTTTCAAAGCCCTCCTTGTGTCGAATGGCAAATATCACGTTGGGGATCATGATAACCGCCATGAAGGCCAAGCCGAATACATTCAGCCATTCCATTGCAGCGCCTCCCCCTTTCTTACAGCGCGTTCCGTATCGCCTCGGCAAACTCCGCGCCGGTGGACGCGCCCACATCCACGGTGAGCTTGCAGCCGTCCAGGGCTCGTTCCAGCCGCTGGGCGGCGTCGGCGCGGCAGATGTGACGCAGCAGCATGGCGGTGGCCTTCAGAATGCTGGCCGGATTGGCGTAAGCCCCCAGCCCCTGCTCGATGAGCCGCGGCGCGGAGCCGTGGATGGCCTCAAACATGGCAAAACGGTCGCCGATGTTGGCGCTGCCCGCGGTACCCACACCGCCCTGAATCTGGGCGGCCTCGTCGGTGATAATGTCGCCGTAAAGATTGGGCAGAAGCACAACCTGAAACTGATCTCGGATGGCCTCGTTCACCAGATTGG
The DNA here is from genome assembly GCA_029007925.1 of Bacillota bacterium. Lineage (GTDB taxonomy): Bacteria > Bacillota > Clostridia > Oscillospirales > Oscillospiraceae > Faecousia. The sequence goes on from JAQXIT010000110.1 coordinate 1,058, forward strand.
CGGTCATGATATCAATGTACCAGTCGTCCACGGTGATGCCGGGATAGTCCCGCGCCACCTGGTGGGCGATGGCGGTGAACTTGCCGTCGGTTTTCTTCATGATATTGGCCTTAGTGACGATGGAAACCCGGCTCTTTCCGTTGTTTTTCGCGTACTCGAAGGCGGCGCGGGCGATGCGGCGGGTGCCGGCGTCGGTGGTCACCTTGAAGTCCACCGCCATGCCGGGCAGTTCCACGCCCCGGCTGCCCAGCACATATTCGCCTTCGGTGTTCTCCCGGAAGAACATCCAGTCGATGTTCTTTTCCGGAATCGACACCGGGCGGCAGTTGGCGTACAGATCCAGCTCCCGGCGCAGGGTGACGTTGGCGCTCTCCAGCTTTCCGCCCATGGGGGTGGTGGTGGGGCCTTTCAGAAGCACATCGCAGGTTTTGATCTCCGCCAGAACCTCAGCGGGCACGGATTCCTTCCGCGCCAGCCGGTTCTCGATGGTCAGCCCCTCAATCCGCTTCAGAACGATGCTGCCTTTCCGGATTTCGTCGGCCAGCAGCGTTTCCAGCACCTTCACCGCGTGTGCCATGATGATGGTGCCGATGCCGTCGCCGTCGATGATTCCGATGGTCACAACGGATTTGCGGGAAAAATCGACTTTGGAGGCGTCCATTTTTTCAATGCGCGCCAGCTGCTCCGTAAGCAGCGTGCGGAAAGCCTCGCAGGCCTGATGGATTTCGTTCATTACAGTCCACCCTCTCTGGTATCATTCAGCAGTCCGCCGGCGAGCAGTATGCCGCGCTGACGGTCGGACAGGCTGCAGACCGCCCGGAATGTGAAGCCCGTGCCGTCGGATACGGTCAGACGGCCTTCTTCCATGCCCCGGACGATGTGGCCGATGGTCAGCCGGGCGCCCTGTTCGATCCGGTCATAGTCATCGGGATTCTCAAAAGTCAGCGGAAGAATGCCCGCGTTGATCAGGTTGGCCGCGTGGATGCGGGCGAAGCTCTTGGCGATCACGCAGCGGATCCCCAGATACATGGGCACCAGGGCGGCGTGCTCCCGGGAGGAGCCCTGACCATAGTTGCTGCCGCCGACGATCACACCGTCCCCGGCGGCCTTGGCGCGCTCCGGGAAGGTGGGATCGCAGACTTCAAAGCAGAATTTGCTCAGATAGGGAATGTTGGAGCGATAGGGCAGGATTCTGGCGCCGGCGGGCATGATGTGGTCGGTGGTGATGTTGTCGCCCACCTTCAGTACCAACCGCGCCGAAAGGGTGTCCGTGAAGGGCTTGCTCCTGGGAAATTCCCGGATGTTGGGGCCCCGGAGCACCTGCGCCGCCGATGCCTGATCCGCCGGCAGGGGCGGCAGGATGGCGGAATCGTTCACCAGGAACCGCGGCGGCATGGTGACCCGCAGCGGCGTTTTGATGGTGGTGGGATCGGTGATGTATCCGGTCAGCGCGGAGGCAACGGCGGTCTCCGGGGAAACCAGATAGACCTGACCGTCCTTCGTGCCGCTGCGTCCCGGAAAGTTGCGGTTGAAGGTGCGCAGGCTGACGCCGCCGGAGTTGGGGGAGAAGCCCATGCCGATGCAGGGGCCGCAGGCGCACTCCAGCACCCGCGCGCCGCTGGCCAGAATATCGGAAAGCGCGCCGCAGTCCGCCAGCATG
>JAQXIT010000111.1 GCA_029007925.1 Bacillota bacterium
CGGTAGACGGTGACGGCAAAGAGGCCGGGGTAGCAGAAGATGATTTCGTCCACGCTGAAGGCGGCGGGGTCGCCGTCGTAGAAGGCCTCCACATCGGTCTGGCACACCGCCCGGACGCCGGGGATGGCCCGGAAAAACTGCAGGCTCAGCTCCTGGGCCTTTTCCTCGGCCTGGGCTTCCGGCATGGCGTCCCGCAGGACGATGATGATCTGCTTGTTCAGATTGTACATCACGTCCTCGATGAGCATGGACAGGTTGTGCCGTGCATTGTAGATGCGGTAGCGCTTGTCCCGGCTGTGGCAGGGGTAGACGATGCGGAGCAGCTTGCCGATCATATCGATGACGGTGTCCTTGTCCGGATGGGCGAAGGGATCCAGCTTGTCGATGCTCCGGTCGTTGCGGTAGTCGGCCAGAATGCTGTCGACGATGCCTTCGATCTGCTGTTCAATGGGAGACATGGGTGATCCTCCTTTATGCGGTTGCCGCAATGGAATACCGGCACCGGTTTTCCGGTGCCGGTGTGATTTCAGGTTTCGATCCTTCGGATATCGGCGCCGATGGCGGTGAACTTGCCGATGAGGTCCTCGTAGCCCCGCTCCACGAAGTGGATGTTCTGCACCCGGGTGGTGCCCTGGGCGGCAAGGCCCGCGATGACCAGAGCCGCGCCGGCCCGCAGGTCGTGGGCGGAGACGGTGGCGCCGTTCAGGTGATCCACACCCGTCACGGTGGCGGTCTTGGTGGTGATATCGATGCTGGCGCCCATGCTCTTGAGCTCGTCGCAGTAGCCAAAGAAGCGGGTCTCGTAGACGGACTCCGTCAGGCGGCTGGTGCCGTTGGCCAGAGCCATGCACACGCAGACCTGGGCCTGCATATCCGTGGGGAAGCCGGGGTAGGGGCGGGTCTTGACGGTGGCGGGACGGAGCCTGCCGGAGCTGATGACCCGGACGGAGTCGTCGGAGGCGATGACCTTCACGCCCATATCCTCCAGCTTGTTGGTGATGCACTCCAGGTGCTTGGGGATCACGTTCTGCACCGTTACATCGCCGCCGGTGGCGGTGACGGCTGCCAGGTAAGTACCGGCCTCGATCTGGTCGGGGATAATGGTGTAGGTGCCGCCTTTGAGACAGTTGACGCCGCGGATCTTGATGGTGTCCGTGCCGGCGCCGGAGATGTGGGCGCCCATGGTGTTCAGAAAGTTGGCAAGATCGACGATGTGGGGCTCCTTGGCCGCGTTTTCGATGACGGTCTGGCCGGGCAGCAGGGTGGCGGCGATCATGATGTTGACGGTGGCGCCCACGGAGGCCAGGTCCAGACACAGACGGCTGCCGTGGAGCCCGCCGGGGCCGGGGCTGAGGGCCACATATTCCGCGTTTTCGTCCACCTCGGCGCCCAGGGCCCGGAAGCCCTTGATGTGCTGGTCGATGGGGCGGTAGGCGAAGGTGCAGCCGCCGGGCAGCGCCACATGGGCCTTGCCGAACCGGCCCAGCAGAGCGCCCATCAGATAGTAGCTGGCGCGCATCTCCTGGACCAGGTCCTTGTTGGGCTCGGTGCACTGGACGGCGCGGGCATCGATCTCCACCACATGGGGCTCAGGCATGTGGATGTCGGCGCCCATTCCCTCCAGAATATCCAGAAGGATGCGGACATCGGAGATATCGGGTACATTCTCAATGCGGCATTTTCCGCAGACCAGAAGCGCTGCGGGCAGAATGGCCACGGCGGCATTCTTTGCGCCGCTGATGTTGACGGTGCCATTCAGAGGATGACCGCCGTTGATTTCATATATAGCCAAGGATGATCCTCTCCTTGTAATGATTTGAGGAAAAACGGGTTAGCTTTCCTATAATATCACAGATTCCGGCCTGTGTAAAGGAAAAGTTATTTACGTAAACCTTTCGGGTAGTGGTTTTTCAGCTGTTTGCCGTCGCCTTTTGCCCAACCCAGGGAGAAACCGTCGGCGCTCACCAGGCACCAGCCCTTTTGGCCGGAGGGGAGCACATCGCCGTGAAGATACATGCGGATCTCGCTGCTGTCCGCGCCGTAGCTGCAGCGGCAGCCGCAGTCGTGGAGCCACAGCGCCAGGGCGTGGGCAGGCTCGAAGCGATCCTTTTTCACGGTGCCCAGCTCCAGACCGGGGCGCAGCACCTTCAGAGCGCGGATGTCAGGCATCTCCTCCGGGGCCCAGAACAGGTTTTCGCCGAAGCAGACCGCCTTTCCCCCGGGAAGCCGGATGTCCAGCTCCTTTGCAAACTGCTGCCACTGCTTTGGCAGCTTCTCCCCGCCGGGGATGGGAGCCTCCCGGGGTTCTCCCTCCATCCTACGCAG
>JAQXIT010000112.1 GCA_029007925.1 Bacillota bacterium
CTTGAACGCGAACAGACCGGTTTCGCTATCCTTCTCCAGAGTAATCACCTGAACGGCTTCCGTCAGAGTGACAGTTTTCAGGTCTTCGGACTTAACAACTTCAGCCACGGGGCGATTGTTCTTGTCCTGGGTGGTGCTCAAGGCCTTGGCATCTTCGTTGGCTACGATGACGATCTTGTCGCCGTCGGCCAGCTTGGAAAGATCGGTCACCAGACCGGCGGTGGTGGGATCGGCTTCTTCGCCGCCGGAAGAAGCATCATCTAACTTGTAGATTGAAACGGGCGCTTGTTTTGAAGATGCTTTGTAAGCGGCAAAACGAGGGGAACCAGAATTATATTGCAAATACCTAGTTTCATCGGCGCTAAGAACCTGAGATATAGTGGCTACGCCCTCACCTGTAATTTGGGAAATTGTCCAAGAAGAGTATTCAGGTAATTGATCATCTGTTTTGCTTAACGTCCAGAGTTCATTGGCGTTTAACTTGGCAGATAAATAACCATCTTCCCCTGCTTTGAACGCAAAAGTTCCTGTTCCTGTGCCAGCCTCCAGCGTCAGAATCTGCATAGCTGTGGTTACGGTTACCTTATTGTCAGTAACTGTAGCGTCAGTCAATGTACGGAACTTTCCGTTATCAGAGCTTATACTCATTGCCTTTGTTCCGGCAGTATTGAGAATAACCACCTGATCGCCGGCTGCCAGAGACTTGACATCTGTGACAAGTGTTGCGGTGGTTACTTCGCCCTCGGCGCCGACGACCGCGGCCAAGCCGAGAAGCATCGCCACGCACAGAAGAACGCTGAGGATTTTGCTGAATTTCTTCATTTCTTGAGAACCTCCTTCAAGATTGTCCCGGTGGATTTGACACCGGTATGTTATGGGTTTTCCTCCCTTAAAGAATACCACGGAACCGCCGGAAATGCAATACTGTTTTTCCTCTTTTTTCAACAACCGCCGGGGTATGCCGCGGCGGAAGAAAAAACAGTTGACAATCCGCCCCGGAGCCGATATAATGAACAAGCTGAATATCCGCTAGTGTAGCACAGTCGGTAGTGCATCTCACTCGTAATGAGAAGGTCGCCTGTTCGAGTCAGGTCACTAGCTCCAGAAAGGGTCTGCTTGTGGGCAGACCCTTTTTGTTGTGGAAGGAATTGCATTTTCCTGCCGGTGGTGGTATAATAGCGGAAAATACCAAACCGGGAGGTAAGATTATGGAACAAATCAAGAAAATCCCCCAGCGCGGCGAGATCGCGCGGGAGGACAAGTGGGCCGTGGAGGATATGTACCCCTCCGACGAGGCTTGGGAGGCGGATCTCAAAGCGCTGGAGACCGAGGGCGAAGCGCTGGCGGCATTTGCCGGCAAACTGGGCGAAAGCGCCGGCGTCCTGCTGGAGTACCTGACCAAAATGGAGCGCCTGAACGAGAAGGGCAGCCTGCTGGGCAACTACTGCATGCGCAGATCCGACGAGGACACCCGGGTGGCCAAGTATCAGGCCATGGTAGGGCAGTTCATGTCCGTGGTGGTGGCCATCGACGCCAAGTGCAGCTTTGCCACCCCGGAGATCATGGATATCTCCGACGGGACGCTGGACGCGTTCTATGCCGCCGAGCCGGGTCTGGAGCGCTACCGCCGGTATCTGACCAATCTGCGCCGCCGGAAGGAGCATACGCTGTCTCCCGCCGAGGAGAAGCTGCTGGCTGCCGCCGGGGAGATGGCCAACGCACCCGACACCATCTACGGCGCCTTTGCCGACGCGGACATCACCTTCCCCGATGCCGTGGACGCCCAGGGCAACCGGCACCCCCTGAGCCAGGGCACCTTTGTCGCCTGCGAGGAAAGCCCCGACCGGGTTCTGAGAAAGAGCGCCTATGAAAACCTCTACAATACCTTCGGCAGCTTCAAAAATACCGCCGCCGCCGTTCTGAACGCCCAGGGCAAGCAGCTGAAGTTCTTCGCCGATGCCCGGAAATATCCTTCCACGCTGGACGCCTCTCTGGATCATACCGAGGTGCCCACCTCCGTGTACCTGAATCTCATCGAGGCGGTTCATCAGAATCTGGACAAGATGCACCGCTATGTCCGGCTGCGCAAGAAGCTGCTGGGCGTGGATGAGCTGCATTTTTATGACGTGTACACCCCACTGCTGGCGGATGTGGACAAGAAAATCCCCTTTGCCGAGGCCAAGCAGACGGTCTACGACGCCCTGGCGCCTCTGGGTGAGGACTACCGGAAGATCCTGAAGGAAGGCTTCGACAACCGCTGGATTGATGTCTACCAGAACGAGGGCAAGCGCAGCGGTGCCTATTCCGCCGGCGCTTCCGTCCACCCCTACGTTCTGCTGAACTACAGCGGCACGCTGGACAGCCAGTTTACCCTGGCCCACGAGATGGGTCATGCCCTCCATTCCTACCACTCCAACAAGTACCAGAACCCCATCGACGCGGATTACGTGATCTTTGTGGCCGAGGTTGCCTCCACCTGCAACGAGGCGCTGCTGATGGAGTACCTGCTGGGCAAGACCACGGACAAGAAGGAGCGGGCTTACCTCATCAACCATTTCCTGGAGCAGTTCAAGGGAACGCTGTACCGCCAGACCATGTTCGCGGAATTTGAGCTGAACATCGGCCGGATGATCGCTCAGGGTCAGACCCTCACCGCCGACGCGCTGTGCGCTGAGTATAAGCGGCTGAACGAAATGTACTTCGGCCCCGACATGGTGGTGGACGACCTGATCGCTCTGGAATGGGCCCGGATTCCCCACTTCTACTACAACTATTATGTGTTCCAGTATGCCACCGGCTATTCCGCTGCCATTGCCCTGTCCCGCCGGATCCTGAAGGAGGGCGAAAGCGCCGTGAAGGACTACATTGAGTTCCTGTCCGGCGGCTGCTCCAAGAGCCCCATCGATCTGCTGAAGGGCGCCGGTGTGGACATGACCAGCCCCGAGCCGGTCAATCAGGCGCTGGAGCTGTTCGGCAGATTGCTGGACGAGATGGAAGCCCTGACGGCCGAATAAGCCATGGCGGACATCTTTCTCCCGACCCTCCACACCTTTGCCATGAACAATATCTTCACCGGATCCTGGAAAGAATTCCGTTTCCGGGCGGAGCCGAAGGTGGTCATGCTGAACCAGAAGGAAGTGGATTTCGCTCAAAGCGCCATCCATGTGGAATACTGGCACGGCCCTTTCTGCTACGAGAAGAGCGTCATGGAAGGGGAGCAGACCTTTCCTATGTCCGAGGAAGGCCGCCTCGCCATGAAGGCCTGGCTGGAGGCGCATATCTGATACGCACCCCGCCGCGATATTCGCGGCGGGGTATTTGTTGGTGAACCGAAATAGTGCATAAATCAGAGTTGACAAGGCAATAATATGCTGTATAATATAACCATATTTTCTGAATGGGAGGTGCAGAAATGGAACAGGCAACCCTGGAACGGCTGCTGTCGGACAAACTGAACCGTTTCCTGCACCGGCAGGAGCGGGTGCTGATCTGCGCTCCCGGTCAGGCCGGCGAGGCTCTGGCGGAAGCGGTGGAGGGCTGTGGCGGCAAACCGGTGACGCTGGGCGCGGATCTGCGGTGGAAAAGTCTGCTGCGTCTCGCCTTTTCCAGCCGAGCCTCCGCGGTCATCGGTTCGGCGGAGATCCTTCTGGGACTGCGCAAGGTGGCCAAAGCTACCATGACACCGCTCTTTATCCGCAATGTGGTTCTGCCGGAGGGGCAGTCCCCCGGATGGATGCGGGAGGACATCAGCCGGGGGCTGGACTGCCGGATCTGGGAGGCCGACGCTCTGCCCCGGGAGCCGCTGGACGAAGGGCAGACGATCCTTCAGGAGCGGTTGCTGAGCTGGTCCGGCATTCTGGACTTCCGGATTCGGCAGACGGAATCCGGAAGCGATCTGGAGGTGGTCTCCTTTTCCGGGGAGAAGCTGCCCAGGCTCCCAAGCTGCGCCAAGCTGACCCTGCGAAGCTGGGATCCGGAAAGGGATATACCCTTTTGCTGGGAAATCCGATAAAAACGGTTGACAATTCCCGCTTTTGTGGTAAAATATCCCCGATATGTGAAAGACCATGGGGAAACCAAGCAGTATCCGCGGTATTCAGCGAGAGGGGAACGGTGTGAGCCCTCTGCCGGCGCGCTGCAAGCCATTTTTCCGTCGCCCGGGATGACCGGGACGGGCGCTCCCGTTACAGAGCCGCTAAGATGCCGGGTGATCCCGGCGAATTAGGGTGGTACCGCGATTCACGTCGCCCCTATTCCGTGGGGGCGGCGTATCTTTTTGGAAGGAGGGCTGACGAATGAACTTCGATGAACTGTACCAAATCAAAGACGAGACCGAACGTGTGCAAAAAACCTACGAGCTGTTCCGTGAGGACACCCGGCTGAACCGCTCCCAAGCCGCCCGGGTGGAATTTCTCACCACCGTCCGCTATATCGAAACGTATCTGAAGCCCGGCGACCAAATTCTGGATGTGGGCGCGGGTGCGGGGGAATACAGCCTGTACTTCGCCCGGAAAGGCTATGCGGTGTCCGCTCTGGAACTAGCCGACAATAATCTCCGGGCATTCCGCGCCAAGCTCACGGAGAAGAATCCCGTCGATCTGGTGCAGGGCAACGCCATGGATCTGAGCCGGTATGCCGACGATTCCTTCGACATTGTCCTGCTGATGGGGCCGCTGTACCACCTGAGCCGGGACGGGGATAAGCTGAAGTGTATTTCGGAGGCCAAACGGGTCTGCAAGCCGGGGGGAAAGATTTTCTTCGCCTTCATTTCCAACGATATGGTCATCCTCACGGAGTTTTTCCACCGGCCGGACTATTTCTCTGCCGGAGACTACGACAAGGACACCTTCCGGCTTCACGATTTTCCCTTCGTATTCCACACCGTGGACAGAGCCCGGGAGGTGCTTCGCGCCGGCGGTGTCCGGGTTCTGAGGGAAATCGCCTCCGACGGCGTCAGCGAGCTGCTGGAGGACAGGATCAACGCGCTGGACGAGGACGGCTATCGCCAGTATCTGCGCTACCATTTCTATATCTGTGAAAAACCGGAACTGCTGGGGATGTCCAATCACCTGCTGTTTATCGGCGAGAAATAAATTGTATTGAGTTGTGGAGGTAGAATCCAATGAGTCACAAACCCTACGGAGTCAACGAGCTGCGGGAGATGTTCCTTTCCTTCTTTGAAAGCAAGGATCATCTGCGTCTGCCCAGCTTCTCCCTGATTCCCCAGAACGATCAGTCCCTGCTGCTGATCAATTCCGGCATGGCGCCCATGAAGCCCTATTTCAAGGGCGAGGTGGAGCCGCCCCGCCGCCGGGTCTGCACCTGCCAGAAGTGCATCCGCACCGGTGATATCGAAAACATCGGCAAGACCGCCCGCCACGGCACCTATTTTGAGATGCTGGGCAACTTCTCCTTCGGCGACTATTTCAAGCGGGAGGCCATCCACTGGAGCTGGGAGTTCCTGACCAAAGTGGTGGGACTGGAGGAGGATCGCCTGTACCCCTCCATCTATGAGAACGACGAAGAGGCCTTCCGGATCTGGAACAGGGAGGTCGGCATCCCGGAGGATCGGATCTTCCGCTTCGGCAAGGCCGACAACTTCTGGGAGCACGGCTCCGGCCCCTGCGGCCCCTGCTCCGAGATCTACTACGACCGGGGCGAAAAGTACGGCTGCGGCAAACCGGGCTGCACCGTGGGCTGCGACTGCGACCGCTACATGGAGGTCTGGAACAACGTGTTCTCCCAGTTCGATAATGACGGCAACGGCAATTATACCGAACTGGTTCAGAAGAATATCGATACCGGCATGGGTCTGGAGCGTCTGGCTGTGGTCTGTCAGGATGTGGACAGCCTTTTCGACGTGGACACCGTCATGAATATTACCAACAAGGTCACCGAGCTGACCGGCGCCTCCTACGGACGCAGCAACAAGATGGACGTGTCCCTGCGGGTCATCACCGACCATATCCGGGCATCCACCTTTATGATCGCCGACGGCGTCCTGCCCAGCAATGAGGGGCGGGGCTATGTCCTGCGCCGTCTGCTGCGGCGGGCTGCCCGTCACGGCAAGCTGCTGGGCGTGAATCATCCCTTCCTGTACGAGGTGGTTGAGACTGTCGTCCGGGAAAACGAGTCCCACTATTCCTACCTGCGGGAGCGGGCGGCGTATATCACCAAGGTTGTGAAGGTGGAGGAGGGGAACTTCGCCCGCACCATCGACGGCGGTATGCGTATCTTCTCCGAAATGCTGGAAGCCCACAAGGAAAAGGGCGAGAAGTCCTTCTCCGGTGCCGATGCCTTCAAGCTGTACGACACCTACGGCTTCCCCATTGACCTGACCGCGGAAATGGTGGCCGACGAGGGCATGACGCTGGATCAGGAGGCCTTCAAGGCGCTGATGCAGGAGCAGAAGCTCCGGGCGAGAGAAGCCCGGAAGGCGCTGGGGGATCTGGCCTGGTCCGGCATTGATCTGGGACTGGACAATACCCCTACCACCTTCGTGGGTTACAGCACCAATTCCTGCGAGGCCAGAGTGCTGGCGGTCTGCGTGGGCGACGAGGTCACCGGCTCCATTGCCGGCGGCGAGAGCGGCATTCTGGTGCTGGATAAAACGCCCTTCTATGCGGAAATGGGCGGTCAGGTGGCCGATCACGGCGTGATTCTCGTGGGCAGCAGCCGCTTCACCGTCACCGATGTCCAGAAGGACAAGGGCGGCAAGTATCTGCACCACGGCAAGCTGAACTCCGGTACCATCAAGGTGGACGATCTGGTCTGCGCCAGTATCGATGTGGAGCGCCGCAAGGCCATCATGCGGGCTCATTCCGCCACCCATCTGCTGCAGAAGGCGCTGGTCAGCGTTCTGGGCGACCATGTCCATCAGGCGGGCAGTCTGGTGGAGCCCGACCGGCTGCGCTTCGACTTTACCCATTATTCCGCGGTCACGCCGGAGGAACTGATGAAGGTGGACACGCTGGTTCAGTCCGCCGTTCTGGAGGGCTACCGGATCGATACCCGGGAGATGCCCATCGACGACGCCAAGAAGCTGGGCGCTACCGCCCTCTTCAGCGAGAAGTACGGCGATGTTGTCCGGGTGGTCAACATGAGCGGCTATTCCGTGGAGCTGTGCGGCGGCACCCATCTGGACAATACCGCCAAGGTGGGCCCCTTCTTCATCGTCAGTGAGGGCAGCGTGGCCTCCGGCGTCCGGCGGATCGAGGCCATCACCGGCAAGGCCTGCATGGAGGAAATGCAGAAAAGCCGGCAGAGACTCTATGCTGCCGCGGCCATGCTGAAGGCCAAACCCGCCGACCTGGGCGAGAAGATCCACAGTCAGATGGAGGAGATCCGAAACCTGAAGCGCTCCATTGAGACCTTCAAGAGCCGGGAAACCGCCGGTGAGATCGACCGGTTCCTCTTCGGCTCCCACAGTGTGTGCGGACTCCGCGTCATCACCGCTTCCGTTCCCGATGCGGACGCCGGCAAGCTGCGCCAGATGGGCGATCTGCTTCGGGACAAGGATTCCACGGCGGTGGCGGTGCTGGCCTCCGTTGCCGAGGAAAAGATCACCTTCCTGGCCGTCTGCGGCAAGGACGCGGTGGCCAAGGGTATCCGCGCCGGCGATCTGGTGAAGCTGGTATGTACCGCCTGCGGCGGTTCCGGCGGCGGCAAGCCCGATATTGCCATGGGCGGCGGCCGTGAACTGTCCAAGGTGGACAATGCGCTGGCTATGGTGGATGATTTCGTCATTGAAAAACTGAACTGATCCGAATGGGGCGCTGCTGAGCAGCGCCCTTTTCCGAAGGGGGGCTTCGCCGTGAGAAAGCTGATGTGGTTCGCGTTAGGCTTCGGCGGAGCCTGCGCTTTCTGCGCCTACTGTTACGTTTCGTGGATCCTGGCGGCGGCTGTGCTGTTTGCGCTGCTGACGGCACTTTTCCTGGTGCTGAGCCGGCGGCGTCTGGGGTTTCGGGCGGCAGCGGTGGTGTGCCTCGGGATTGCCGTGGGGCTGGGGTGGTTCCGGCTGTATGACACCGTTTTTCTGTCGGACGCCCGGGCGATGGACGGAGAAACCGAAAGAGTGACCATCGCGGTGAGAGATTACGGCTATTCCACCGACTACGGCTGCGCCTTCGACGGTACCGTGACCCGGAACGGGCGAATCTACTCGGTTCGGGTGTATCTGGATGAATACAGGAAACTGGAGCCCGGCAACCGGGTTCGGGGCTGTTTCCGCTTCCGGCTGACCACCGGCGGATTGGAGGATCCCAGCTACCATCGGGGAAAGGGAATCTTCCTCATCGCCGATCAGGAAGGCAGCTGCGTCGTTCAGAGGTATTGGCTGCGGGGGCTGGTGGATTATCCCGCCATATGGCGGCGGGAGCTGAAAACCATTCTCCGCAGAGCGCTGCCCGGAGATGTCTCCGGCTTTGCCCGGGGATTGCTGCTGGGAGACAAAACCGGCATCGACTATGAGACAAGCACTGCCTTCAAGATCAGCGGTGTCAGCCATATTATTGCGGTATCGGGACTGCATCTGTCCATCCTGTTTGGGCTTGTTTACCTGATAACCGGCAGGCGGCGGGTACTGACGGCGGCGGTGGGAATTCCCATAGTGCTGATTTTTATGGCGATCGCGGGCTTTACACCTTCGGTGACCCGGGCGGGGATCATGCAGATTCTGGTGATGCTGGCCATGCTCCTGGATCGGGAGTACGATCCGCCCACCTCGCTGGCCTTTGCTGCCCTGACCATGCTGGCAATCAATCCGCTGGTGATTACATCCGTGAGCTTCCAGCTTTCCATGGGCTGCATGATCGGTATTTTCCTGTTTGCCGAAAGGATCCGCCTGTGGATGATGGATGAAAAGCGGCTGGGCAGATGGAAGGGGAGACTGACCCGGTGGTTTTCCGGCTCCGTGTCCGTTACCTTAAGCGCCATGGTGTTCACAACGCCTTTGGTGGCGGTGTATTTCGGGACGGTGAGCCTGATCGGTGTGATAACCAATCTGCTGGTGCTGTGGGTGATTACCGTGGTGTTTTACGGGCTGATCCTGCTGTGCGCCGTGGGATGCTTCAGCATCCCCGCCGCCCGGATTCTGGGCATGGGGATCGCTTGGCTTATCCGGTATGTGCTGCTGTGTACCAAAGTAATCTCCAAAGTTCCGCTGGCGGCGGTGTATACCAAAAGCGCCTACATTGTCATCTGGCTGATCTCAGTGTACTGCCTGCTGGCTGTGTACCTCTGCCTTTGGAAAAAGCCGGCGCTGCTGTTTGCCGGCTTGGTGACGGGAGGACTTTGCGCCGCGCTGGTGTTTTCCTGGGCGGAGCCTCAGCTCTGCCATTACCGCATGACCATGCTGAATGTGGGGCAGGGGCAGGCGATTCTGCTGCAAAGTGAGGGGAAAACCTTCCTTGTGGACTGCGGCGGTGACGACAGTCAGGCAGCCGCGGACATTACGGCGGAGACTCTGCTTTCTCAGGGAATTTCCCGGCTGGACGGCATCCTGCTGACCCATTACGACCGGGATCATTCCGGCGGGCTGCCGTATCTGCTCACCCGGATTCGCGCAGATCATCTGTTTCTGCCCTACGCAGAGGATGCAGCCGGCGTAGGGGATGCTCTTCGGAACTTAACCGACGGAACCGTCCAAACGGTGATGGAGGATACGGCGCTGCGCTTCGGCGGCGTGGAAATCACGCTTTTCGCGCCGGTTTCCTACAACTCCGACAACGAAAGCAGTATGTGCATCTTGTTCCGGGCGGAAAACTGTGATATACTGATTACGGGAGATAGGGGAGAGAAGACGGAACGGATGCTGCTGTCCCACCGGGAACTGCCGGAGCTGGAGGTTCTGGTGGCGGGGCATCACGGCTCCAAGACCTCCACCAGCCGGGAACTTCTGGAGGCTACCAGCCCGGAATATGTCTTGATATCGGTGGGAGAGGACAATCCCTACGGTCATCCGGCGCCCGAGGTGCTGGAGAGACTCGTGGAATTCGGCTGCGTCATTTTCCGAACCGACGAAAACGGAACCATTATTTACTGGGGGTGATACCGTGGCAGCCAAAACGGACGACAGCGCGCTTCGGGAACTGAAGGCGGCAATCAAAGGGAAAAACCCCGGCAGACTCTACGTTTTCCATGGCGAGGAGAACTTCCTGCTGCGGTATTATCTGGAGCAGCTTCGCAAGCTGCTGCTGGATGCGCTGACGGAATCCTTCAATTATCACAGATTTACCCCGGAAACCTTCGACCTGCAGTCCTTTGCGGAAGCCGTGGAGAATTTGCCCATGATGGCCGAAAGCACCATGGTGCAGGTGGACGATATTGACCTATTCAAGCTGAGCGAGTCGGATCGGGAGCGGATGGCGGCGATATTATCCGATATTCCCGACTACTGCACCGTAGTGTTCACCTATGAGACGGTGGCCTGGAAGCCGGACAAGCGGCAAAAGAAACTGTGGGAGGCCGTCAGCGGCGGCGCCATTGTGGAGTTCGCCCGGCAGGAGCAGCGGGATCTGATCCCCTGGGTCACCCGGCACTTTGCCGCCCGGAAGAAGCACATCTCCGCCGATCTGTGCGCCTATCTCATCGACATCACCGGCGGAACCATGACGGCGCTGGGCGGGGAAATCGACAAAATCTGCGCCTATTCCGGTGCCGACGAGATCCGGAAAAGCGATATTGACGCCGTCACGGAGCCGGTGCTGGACGCGGTGGTCTTTCAGATGACGGATCTGCTGAGCCAGGGAAAATACGCCGGGGCCCTGGGAAAACTGAATCAGCTTCTCAAAATGCAGCAGGAGCCCATCGCCATCCTGGGCGCCGTGGGCGGTCATTTCCGGCGGCTGGGAACCGCCAGAACCCTACTGGATCACGGCAGAAACGCTTCCGAGCTGATGAAGCTCTGCGGCATTCCCGAGTATCCGGCCCGGAAAACCATGGAAGCCGCCCGGCGGTTTTCCACGGAATTCTGCGCCAAGGCGGCAGAGCTGGTGCTGGAGACGGATCACGCCATGAAAACCTCCTACGACGATCCCGATCGACTGCTGGAGCTGCTGATTCTGCGCCTTGCGCAGGAGGCTTCCCATGATTAGGATCCGGGAGGCTATTGTGGTGGAAGGGCGGTACGACAAAAATACCCTGGCTCAGATCGTGGACGCGCCCATTCTGGAAACCGGCGGCTTCGGCATTTTCAAGGACAAGCAGCAGCTTGCGTTTCTGCGCCGGGTGGCCGAGAGCCGGGGGCTCATCGTTCTGACGGACTCCGACGGCGCCGGTTTTGTGATTCGGAATCATTTGAAAAGCGCCATCGATCCCAAATTCCTGAAACAGGCCTACATTCCCGATATCTGCGGCAAGGAGCGTCGGAAATCCGCTCCCGGCAAGGAGGGCAAGCTGGGCGTGGAGGGAATGCGTCCGGAGGTGATTCTGGAAGCCCTGCGCCGGGCAGGCGCCACCATCGAGGGCGAGGAATCCCGCCCCCGGGCGGCCATTACAAAGCAGGATCTGGTGGAGCTGGGGCTTTCCGGCGGCAAAAACAGCAGCGAAAAGCGGAAGATACTGATGAAAAAGTGGGATCTTCCGGAGCATATGAGCGCCAACGCCCTGCTGCAGGCGCTGAATCTGCTGTACTCTCCGGAGGAACTCCGGGCCGCCGTCGGCGATATTGATTGACACAATCGGAGAAAGACCATGGTAGATATTCAAGTCAAAAACTTAACAAAATTTTTCGTCATCGGGGAAAACCTTCTGCAGGGTCTCAGCTTTGAGGTGCAGGAGGGGGAGCGGGTGGCCATTCTGGGCCGCAACGGCTGCGGAAAGACCACACTGTTCAAAATCCTCACCGGGGAAATGGACTACGACGACGGCGAGGTCTATGTCAATCCCAACAAGCGCCTGGGTCTCATCTCTCAGATCCCCCGGTTCCCGGCGGGATACACCGTGGAGGATGTGCTGCGGTCTGCCTACGCGGAGGTTCTGGCCGCAAAGCGGAAGATGGAGGCCATGGAGAAAGCCATGTCCGGCGGCGCCACGGAGGCGGAGCTGAAGGAATACGATGCCCTTGTCAACCGGTTCCAGTCCGGCGGCGGCTATGAGATGGATGTGGAGACGGACAAGGTCTGCAACGGTCTCGGCATCACCGCCGAGCAGCGGCACCAGGCCTTCGACAGCCTTTCCGGCGGCGAAAAGACCCGGGTGAATCTGGCCCGGCTGCTGCTGGAAAAGACGGACATTCTGCTGCTGGACGAACCCACCAACCATCTGGATCTACGCAGCGTGGAGTGGCTGGAGGGCTATATCAAGGGCTTCAAGGGCACCGTGCTGACCATCTCACACGACCGTTATTTTCTGGATCAGGTGGCGCAGCGGGTCATTGAGATCGTAGACGGTCACGGCGAATTCTACTCCGGCAATTATTCCTTCTATATGGATGAAAAGCAGGCACGGTTCGACCTGCAGCTGAAGCAGTACGAGCAGGAGCAGGCCAAGCTGAAGCAGCTTGGCTACACCGTGGAGCGGATGAAGGGCTGGGGCATCAACAACCGCACCCTCTACCGCCGGGCTATGTCCATCCAGCACCGGATGGAGCGGATCCGCAAAACGGAGCGTCCCAAGACGGAAAAAACCATGAAGGCCACCTTCGGGGAAAAGGAATTCTCCGGCGATGTGGTATTCAAAATGAAAAACGTCGCCAAGTCCTTCGGCGACCGGACGCTGTTCTCGGATGTCACCCTGTCCGTGGAGGGCGGTGAGCGGATCGCCCTGCTGGGAGACAACGGCACCGGAAAGTCCACCTTTCTCAAGTGTCTGCTGGGGGAGGAGGACTGTGCCGGTAAGATCCAGTTCGGCCCTACGGTGAAATGGGGATATCTGCCCCAGATCATTCACTTCGACCACCCGGAGCGGAGCCTTTACGACACCATGCTCTATGAGAAAAACTGCACGCCCCAGACGGCCAGGGATCGGCTGGGTGCCTTCCTGTTTCAGGGAGAGGACGTGTTCAAAACCGTCGGCAATCTCTCCGGCGGCGAACAGAGCCGCCTGCGGCTGTGTATGCTGATGGACGAAAAAATCAATCTGCTGATTCTGGACGAGCCCACGAACCATCTGGATATCGCCTCCCGGGAATGGGTGGAGGCGGCCATCGAGGAATTCGAGGGCGTGCTGCTGTTCGTGTCCCACGACCGATACTTCATCGAGAAGTTCGCCGAGCGGATCTGGCTGCTGGAGGACGGCACAATCCGGGATTTCCGCTGCGGCTACGCCAAGTACCGCTCCGTTCTGGAGCATGAGGCTGCCGCGAAGGCCCCTGCGGTTTCCGCTCCCAAACCCAAAAAGGAGAAGCCCAGAGGCGGTACAAAAGAGAGCGAAAAGCTGGTTCGCAGGCTGGAGCGGGAGATCGAAAAGCAGGAAGCGTGGATCGCGGAGCTGGACGGTAAAATCGAGGCCGCCTCTGCCGATTATCAGGAGCTGTCCCGCCTGCTGGGCGAAAAGGAAGCCGCGGAAGCGGTGCTTACGGAGCTCATGGAGCAGTGGGAAACGGCTCTGGAGGATTAAAGAAAGAGAGGATTTTGAATTATGCCGGGTTTTGATATGTCATTCGGGATTTTTTCCCTGCTGTTTGGTATCGTTTTTATTCTGTTCATTGTTGTATTCGTTGTGGTATTCGTTCGGATCCTGAGCCAATGGGGAAAGAACAATCGCTCCCCGCGGCTGACGGTGGAGGCTACGGTGGCGGCCAAGCGCACCAATGTGTCCCACCATCACCACAATACCGGGGACATGCATATGCATACCGGCACTTCCACTACCTATTATGCCACCTTCCAGGTGGAAAGCGGCGACCGGATGGAGCTGTCCATGTCCGGCAGCGAGTACGGAATGCTGATTGAGGGGGATCACGGCAAGCTGACCTTCCAGGGCACCCGGTATCTGGGCTTCCAGCGTACATAAGCGGGTGTTTCCGGGTTGACAGGCCGGAAACGGCGCAATATAATGAGGGGAACGGAGGCGCCGTCATGAATCGGTTAGCTGCCATATGGAAACAAAAACAACGGCGGGCAAAGTCCTGTCAGCGATTGGGCTTGCCTGTTCGCTGAGCGTCATCGTATTGGCGGTGCTGCAGCTTGCGGGCGTGTGGGCGGACGCGGGATTCGCGTACCTGCCGCTGCTGGCGGTGCTGATGCTGATTCAGGCCGCCCAATACCGGCGGAAGAGCCGTTCCACCGTTATTCTTTCCCTGTGCGCGGCGGCCGTGATTCTGGCGGCGGTGGCGCTCCGGCTCATTCTCAGATAATACAACAAAGGAGTGTTTTTTCATGAGTTCCTGCAACGGTAACTGTTCCTCCTGCGGAAGCTCCGACTGCGGTGACCGCAAGAAGGAGAGTCTGCTGGCGGAGCTGAACCCCAAATCCAGCGTCAAGAAGGTGATTGCCGTCGTCTCCGGCAAGGGCGGCGTGGGCAAATCCACCGTCACCGCCATGCTGGCGGTAGCCATGGCCCGGCAGGGCAAACGGGTCGGCATTCTGGACGCCGACATCACCGGCCCCTCCGCGCCCACCGCATTCGGCGTCACCGAGTGCCAGGGTGCCAACGAGGAAGGACTGTATCCCGCACTGACCAAGAGCGGCATTCAGGTCATGTCCATCAACCTGCTGCTGGATGATCCGGCGGATCCGGTGGTCTGGCGGGGACCGGTCATTGCCGGCGCGGTGAAGCAGTTCTGGACCGATGTCATTTGGGAAGATGTGGACTGTCTGTTTGTGGATATGCCTCCCGGAACCGGAGACGTACCGCTGACGGTGTTCCAGAGCCTGCCGGTGGACGGTGTGGTCATTGTTACAAGTCCCCAGGATCTGGTGTCCATGATCGTCTCCAAGGCGGTGAAAATGGCGGGCATGATGCACATCCCCGTCCTTGGCTTCGTGGAGAATTACAGCTACCTGCGCTGCCCGGACTGCGGCAGAAAAATTGAGGTGTTCGGCAAGAGCCGCCTGGACGAGGTGGCGGCCGGGTTTGAACTGCCGGTGCTGGCGCGGCTTCCCATCGATCCTGCCATCGCCGAGGCCTACGACTGCGGACGGATGGAGAGCGTGGACACCCAGCCGCTGGACGGCGTCCTGAAGGCCGTCGCACAAATGTGATCTCAGAAGAAAAGGCTGCCGCTGTGGATATCCACGGCGGCAGCCTTTGTAAAAATTAGCTGAGAGACGGGTCAATTATTTGTTTATTATTTAACCTTGCATTGCCCCGGGAACCTGATATAATAAAGCTGTTCTCGGTGTTATGTAAATTTGAAGGCTTCTCAATTCCGTGAATGAGATTATCAGACAGCCAGAAGAGGAACAAAATGCAGTTTAACAGTTTTACCTTTCTTTTTAACTTTTTACCGCTGTTTCTGGCGGTTTATTATATCTTTCCGGTAAAATGGCGCAATTTTGTTCTGGTTGCTGGAAGCCTGATATTTTACGGACTGGGCTGCGGCGGCAATTTCTGGTGGCTGAAGCTGCTGGTGGGACTGACGCTGGTCACCTACTTGATGGGGATCCTTCTGCAGAGGTTCCGAAAGGGCTGGCTGCTGGGAGCGGAGCTGCTGATGCTGTTTGGCTGCCTCATGTTCTTCAAACGTTACCACGGCGGGGCTTTGCTGCCTGTGGGCATGAGCTTTTACCTGTTCCAGATGGCGGCATATCTGATGGATATCTACCGGCTGATAATTCCGGCCGAGAATCGCTTCATCCGCTACGCCGCGCAGTGTACCATGTTTCCAAAGCTGCTGTGCGGCCCGCTGATGGAGCCTGCGGATCTGCGGGAACAGGTTCGGCAGCGGAGCTTTCACGGCTCCGAATTCCACCGGGGGATTCAGGAGCTGATCCTGGGCCTGGGAATGAAGGTACTGCTTGCCAACCGTCTCGGCGGGCTGTGGAGCCAGGCAGCGGTTTTCGGTTATGAAAGCATCTCCGTACCCTTCGCCTGGATGGCGCTGCTGGCTTATGCCCTGCGGCTGTATTTCGACTTTTTCGGTTACAGCCTCATGGGTATCGGATTGGGGAGAATGCTGGGATTCCGGCTGCCGGAGAATTTCCTGGAACCGTACTTCGCCAAGACGGTCAGTGATTTTTTCCGCCGCTGGCACGCCACACTGGGACACTGGTTCCGGGGGTATGTTTACATACCCCTCGGCGGCAACCGGAAGGGGCTGCTCCGCACCGTTCTGAATCTGTGCGCGGTCTGGCTACTGACGGGAATCTGGCATGGAAACGGTGGAAATTATTTGATCTGGGCGGCTTTTTTGTGCCTGATGATCGTTCTGGAACGGCTTTTTCTGGGGAAACTGCTGAATCGGAGCCGGGGACTGTGCCATGTGTATCTGGTTTTCGTGATTCTGCTGAGCTGGGTGCCCTTTGCCATTGGCGATTGGAACCGGATGACGGTTTTCCTCGGACGGCTGTTTGGCGTGGGGGGCATAGGCCTGAATCCCCGGGATTATCTTGTATGGGGCCAGCGGTATCTGGTGCTCCTGCTCACCGGTGTGTTCTGCGCCACGCCGATTACCAGATGGCTGTGCGGAAAAATCCGGCACCATCCGCTGTTTGATCTTCTGTTGTTTGTGCTGTTTTGGGTGTCGATCTACTTTATTGCCACTGCGGCTCAGGATCCGTTCCTGTATTTTCAGTATTGAGAGGAAATAAAATGAAGAAACCGTATTTGCTGCTGGTGATCTCTCTGATCGCCGCGGCATTGGTGCTGACGGGTATTGGCGCCTATATCAAGTACGCCATCCTGCGGCCTTATGGGCTGTATCAGGATGAGAATCTGATCGCGCTGCCCTTTATGCTCATCAGCGACAAGGGAATGCAGTGTGTGATCCGGGATGCAATGCATCCCACGGAACCTTCTGCGGTACCCACACAGCCCCCGGAATCCACGGGAGAACCGACACAGCCGCCCACGGAGAAGCCTACGGAAGAGCCAACGGAGGAACCCTCAGAGGAACCCACCCAGCCTCCCGCCACTGATCCGCCGCCTGAACCCACGGAAAAGCCAACGGAACTGCCGACGGAACCTCCCACGGATCCGCCTGCGGAACCGCCCACCGACCCGCGCCCGGGTTTCGATCCGGAAGATCCCGAGATGGAAGGCGTCCCGGAATCCTGGTTTGACGATGTGCTGTTCATCGGGGATTCCCGCACCGAGGAAATGCGGGACTATGCCCGGCTGGGCAAGGCGGACTACTTCTGCGCCGTGGGATTGACGGTGTTCGACGTGGATCAGAAAGCGTTGTCCCTTCCCGGGATGGGTACCGTGACCCTGGATCAAGTGCTGAGCGAAAACCAATACGGAAAAATCTTCATCAGTCTGGGGATCAACGAGTGCGGTTATCCCATGGACTCTTTGATGGGCGCCTACACACGGCTGGTGGAGAAAATCCGGGATAGGCAGCCGGATGCCACCGTCGTCCTGCAGGGGATCATGACCGTCAGCAGAAAAAAGGCAGCCAGTGCCACCTATTTCCAGCCGGCTCACCTGCAGCTGATTAACGAACGCATCAAGGCTCTGGCCGACGGAAAGCAGATTTACTACATCGATGTCAATGATTCCTTTGCCGATTCGGAAGGCTATCTGCCGGATTATATGTCCGGAGACGGCTGCCATCTGTACGCCAAATACAATGTGCTTTGGGCGGATTGGCTGCGGTACATTGTTAAAACCCTGAACATATAAAAAATCCCCGTTTGCCGCTTGGCAAACGGGGATTGGTTTACAGCAGACCCAGCTCCAGCTTCCAACGCAGTACCCGCAGCACGGCCCGATTCAGCAATTCCTCGGAAATGCGTCCGTCCTTCACGGCCTCCAGAACAGCCGGATACTGAACGGCGTAGTCCGTGGCACACAGCAGATCGTTGCCGGCGAGAACGGCCAGAACGGCGGATTCTCCGGCGCCGTAGACGTCGGTGATGGCCTCCATAGCCAGGTCATCGGTGACAATGACGCCGTCAAAGCCCATGGTTTCCCGCAGATAGGCATGTACGGCAGGGGAGAGGGTGGCGGGGAGATCAGGGTCAATGGCGTTTATATAGATATGGCTGACCATGATGGCATCGCAGTCCGCCTGAATTCCGGCAGCAAAGGGCACCAGATCTCCGGCCTCCAGCTCTTCCAAAGATTTGCTGTCCACGGCGATGCCCACATGGGTGTCCGTGTTATTGCCATAGCCGGGAAAATGCTTCAGAACGCCGCCCAAACCGTTATGCTTCATCACACCCACAACGGTTTGGACAAACTCACCGGTGATCTCCGGGCTCTGACCCAGGGAGCGCCTGTACATGAAGGCGTCCGGATCGGTGGCTACGTCGCATACCGGCGCCAGATTGACATTGATGCCCAGAGAACGCAGAAGCTGACATTTTTCCTGCTCGCTGCTCTCGATCAGCGCCATGCCGCCGGCGTTGTAGAGATTCCGGGGAGAGGAAAAGGGCTCGCTGCGGAAGGCCGGGAATTTGCTGACCCGGTTCACCGTTCCGCCCTCCTCGTCCACCGCGATCAGCAAGGGAATCCGGGACGCGGACTGATATCGGGCAATGGTTTCGGAAACACTCTGGGGTGTTTCGGACTTGAAATCCCGCTGAAACAGCACAAAGCCGCCCAGATGGTAGGTTTCAATGTCGGTCACGGCGCCGATTTCGGGGCAGCGCCCCAGAAATAGCTGCCCCACCCGCTCCTCAAGGCTCATTTCGCCCAGCAGCAGCTCGGCGGCATCCGGCGGCTGGGTGGGCTCCGGTTCGCTTTCTTGGGTGGAGAATGTGGGATCCGTCTCCTTCCGGGTTTCTTCCGGGACGGTGGTAACGATCGGGTCGGAATTTTGGGGAATTTGAGAAACGCAGCCGGTCAGCAGCAGCACCGCTGCCAGCGCGCAGAAGATACGTTTCATTTTGTTCGCCTCCGCATCTATCATAACACAAAAGTCGGTAAAATGGAATCCCCCATCCATAGCGGATGGGGGAAAAGGTTACAGCAGATGGCTCACCACATACCACACGACCAGAAGCAGTATCAGGAAGGGAATATAAGCGGCCAGCGCGGTAGAAGCGATGAAGACTACGGTGCAGCCCAGGTAGTTCAGCAGCCAAACAAGACCCGCCAGCAGCATGGTGGTGAGGATGGCCCGGGAGATCTGTTTGCCGATGACATTGGAGAAAAAGAAGGTGGCAAAGACACCCAGCACCGGGTTGACGGCGGTAAGGACTGCGCCGAGAACCAGCTTGATCAGACCCATGAACAGAGCCACCAGCAGAATGCCCAGCAGTACCACCGGCGCCCAGGTCAGCAGTCCCTCGGGCAGCAGAGCGGTCAGCAGGGAGGTGGCGATCAGGTGCAGAACCATGGCCAGCAGCACCGACAGGCACCGGAAGAAGAACCAGCCGATAAGGTGCTTGCCCTGGGGCAGCCAGCTATCGGCCAGATTGGCCAGAAACGCCAGAATAATCATGCTGAGAAGCTGAGAGCAGACAACGGTATAATGCTGCCCTTCAAAGGAGAAGATCTCCAGATAATCTCCGCTGATGCGAATAAAGGGCAGGGGAGACAGCAGAAACTCCAGATTCACGCCAAAGCTGTACACCACGACGGTGATGGCGTAAATAAAGAGAATGCTGATGGCAGAAGAAACGGAGTGATTCAGGGTGGATTTTTTGCCGAAAAACAGCCGCCCGACCACGCCCAGCAGGAACATTCCGAGGAACAGAACCACTGCGCTTTTCAGGAACATGGCTGCGTCAAATCCTTCGGGAACCACAGACTCCAACAGGTTTACGATTGCTTCCATTGGTTACCTCCTGTTGATAGGGAAACAGCCGCCATTACTGGCGGCTGTAACTGCTTGCGAAAAGCTGAATTACTTCAGCTCGGCCTCGGCACCGGCTTCCTTCAGGTCGGCGACGATCTTCTCGGCGTCTTCCTTGGAGATGCCTTCCTTCAGGGTCTTGGGGCAGTTGTCAACCAGATCCTTGGCATCCTTCAGGCCCAGGCCGGTAACGGCACGGACAACCTTGATGACATTCAGCTTGGAAGCGCCGGCGGCCTTCAGAACGACGTCAAACTCGGTCTTCTCCTCAACCTCGGGAGCGGCGGCGACAGCGGGGCCGGCCACGGCGGCGGCAGCGGCGGAAACACCGAAGACTTCCTCCAGAGTATGAACCAGCTCGGACAGCTCCAGAACGGTCAGGGTCTTAACTTCCTCAACGAGAGCAGTGACTTTTTCACTAGCCATTGTAATGATCCTCCTAAATAATCGTTATTTTGTGTGTTTGGATGGGGTTACGAATCAGGCTTCCGCAGGGGCTTCCGCGGCGGGAGCGCCGCCTTCCTTCTGCTCCCGGATCTGATCCAGGACGAAAGCCAGGCTGGAGATAGGTGCCAGGAAGGTACCCAGAACCTGGGCCACCAGAGCGCTCTTGCTGGGCAGCTCGCCGAAACCGTTGAGCTGGTCAGCGGTCAGAACGGAGCCCTCAACAACGCCGCCCTTGATGGACAGAACGTTCTTGTTCTTCTTGGCGAACTCGCAGACGATGCGAGCGGGGGCGATGGGGTCGCCGGTGGTGGAAGCCATAGCGGTGGTACCGTTGAGAACCTCGTCGAAGTCGTAGCCGTTATTCTTGGCGGCGAACCGGGTCAGAGTGTTCTTCACGATGGCGTATTCCACGCCGGCTTCACGGAACTGCTTACGCAGCTCGGTATCCTGAGCGACAGTGATACCCTTGTAGTCCACGAAAACCACGGAAGAGGCTTCCTTGATTTTGCCGGACAGGGTCTCGACGACTGCCTTTTTGCTCTCAAGAACCTTTGCGTTGGGCATTAGATTTCACCTCCGAAAAAGTAAAGTGTCTTCCTGCCACAAGACAGAAAGACACGCACAAATCCTATTGGCGTACCTCGGCAGGATTTACGCTTGCGCACCTGCTGTCTTTGGCAACAGGCTGATTATAGCATAGGAAAGGGGAATTGTCAAGCAGAAATTGCGAAAAAATATGTGTTTTTCGCTGAATAGTCTGATCGAACGATTCGCTCATTGTCGGAAAATGAAGTAAAAGCAGCCCGGAAATGATCCGGGCTGCTTTTTGACAGGCATCAGATATACTTGGCGGTATTGACCTTGACGCCGGGGCCCATGGTGGAAGCCACGGTGCAGGAGCGGATATACTGACCCTTGGCGGCGGCGGGCTTAGCCTTCACAACGGCGGCCACAAGAGTGTCCATATTCTGCTGCAGCTTCTCGGCACCGAAGGAAACCTTGCCGATGGGGCAGTGGATGATGTTGGTCTTGTCCAGACGGTACTCCACTTTACCGGCTTTGATTTCCTTGACGGCGGCGGCCACATTGGGGGTCACGGTGCCTGCCTTGGGGGAGGGCATCAAGCCCTTGGGACCCAGAACCTTACCGAGACGGCCAACAATACCCATCATGTCGGGGGAGGCGACGACCACGTCGAACTCGAACCAGTTCTCCTTGGTGATCTTCTCCACCAGATCCATGCCGCCGACATAATCGGCGCCGGCTGCCTTGGCCTCGTCGGCTTTGGCGTCCTTGGCGAAGACCAGCACCCGGCGGGTCTTGCCGGTACCGTTGGGCAGGACGACGGCGCCGCGGACCTGCTGGTCGGCGTGGCGGGAGTCGACACCCAGCTTGATATGCAGCTCGACGGTCTCGTCGAACTTGGCGGAAGCACCCTTCACAACCAGCTCCAGGGCTTCGGTGGGATCATACTGAACGGAGCGATCGATCAGCTTCGCGCTCTCCTTGTACTTTTTACCTCTAAACAATGTAATTATCCTCCTTATAGTGGTGATGCGGAAAAATCCTCCCACATTTCCGGGACAATGCGCCCGGACACGCAATTATCAGTCGACGACGGTGATACCCATGGAGCGGCAGGTGCCACGAACCTGGCTCTCGGCGGCTTCCAGGGAGTTCACGTTCAGATCGGGCAGCTTGGTCTTGGCAATCTCGGTGACCTGAGCGGCGGTGAGAGAGCCGACCTTGTTCTTGTTGGGAACGCCGGAGCCGCTCTCCAGACCCGCGGCCTTCAGAACCAGCAGGGGAGTGGGGGGCGTCTTGGTGATGAAGGTGAAGCTGCGATCGGCGTAAACGGTGATGACGACGGGAATCTTGTAGCCCTCCTGATCCTTGGTGCGGGCGTTGAATTCCTTGATAAATGCGGCGATATTCACACCGTGCTGACCCAGAGCGGGGCCGACAGGGGGAGAAGCGGTAGCCTTAGCGGCGTTGATTTGAAGCTTGATAATACCAGTGACTTTCTGTGCCATGATAAGCACCTCCTGAATAAAATGTGGTAGTGATGCGCGAACGCATTTTTTCGGGGTAAAACCCCTCCCACGTTCCGACCGGCGAACCGGTCCGATGCGTTTACTGGGATACGACCTCTACCTGATCGAGCTCAAACTCGACGGCGGTCTCACGGCCAAACATGGATACGATCACGCTGACCGAGTTGTTTTCGACCTCGATGGCGTCCACCTTGCCGGTGAAGGAGCTGAGGGGGCCGTCGAGAATCCGGACGGTGTCGCCCACGGAGTAGTTGACGACAATTTCCTTCTTCTCCACGCCCATGGCGTAGACCTCTTCGTCGGTGAGGGGAGTGGGGTCGTTGCTGGATGTACCGACAAAGCCGGTAACACCCCGGATGTTGCGGATGACGTGCCATGTGTCATCGCTGTAGACCATTTTCACCAGCACATAGCCGGGGAAAACCTTGCGGTCGTAGGTCTTGCTGGCGCCGGACTCGGTGATTTCGGTAACCGTCTCCAGCGGAATGGAGACGCCCAGAATCTGATCCTGGAGCTGGCGGCTTTCGACGGTCTTTTCGATGGTGGCCTTCACCGTGTTTTCATAACCGGAATAGGTATGAACCACATACCATTTTGCAGCTTCAGCCATGGCGTCTCACCTTAGTGGAACGCGTTGATCAGCGTGGTGATCAGGAACTGAGCGGCAAAATCGAATGCCCAGATGAACACACCGACGACCAGAACACAGGCGACGACAATCAGAGTGTTTTTCAGCACCTGCTGGGGGGTGGACCAAACGACCTTCTTCAGTTCGCTCTTGAGCTCACGGAAGTATTTGCAGACGCGCCCCCAGGTTCTTTTGAACCAGTTTTCCTTTTTGACTTCTGCCATTGTCCGTTGGCCTCCTTACTTCGTCTCGTTGTGAACGGTGTGCTTTCTGCAGAATCTGCAGTACTTCTTCATTTCGAGACGGTCGGGGTCATTCTTCTTGTTTTTCATGGTGTTGTAGTTTCTCTGCTTGCACTCGGAGCATCTCAAAGTGACTTTCACGCGCATAACGGCACCTCCTTAATATTGCCTCCCTGCATGACCCAGGCTAGAAAAATTTAGGAAACGGCCACTACAACTGCCGTCCCGGGGTTGAAAAATGGGCGCACCAATAAAGCCCCTTTTTTCACAGGTAGAGTCATTCTATCACACCTTGCGGGCTTCGTCAACCTTTATTTTTGCAAAATCGTGGCTTTTTTCGGGGAAACTTCCGAAAATCGGTCTTTTCATTTTGGCTGCCGTAGGTTATAATACAGCGGAGAATACCGGAAAAAGCGAGGGAACGAAATGAAACGGATTATGGCCATTGACTACGGCGACGCCCGTACCGGTGTCGCGGTTTCCGATCTGCTGTGCAGCATTGTGGGCACCACGGCCGTGGTGCCGAGCCGGAACCGGGAGAAGGCGCTGGCGGACATTGTGCGCATGGCCCGGGAACAGGACGTAGGCGAGATCGTGGTGGGTCTGCCCCGGAATATGGACGGCAGCGAAGGCTCCCGGGCAGCGCTGTGCCGGGAGTTCGCGGCGGAGCTGGAAGCAGCATCGGGGCGGAAGGTGACCATGTGGGACGAGCGCCGCACCACGGTGGAGGCTCACAATATTCTCTCCCAGCATAATTACCACGGGCAGAAGCGGAAGAACACGGTGGATGCCGTGGCCGCTTCTCTGATTCTGGAGGGCTATCTGGCCTTCCGGGGACGGTAACACAACTCCCGCACACCGGTAATCAGCAGGAGCAGCCCGAACAGCTTCTTTAGCCAGGTCACATCCAGATTCCGGCTGAACAGGGAAAAAATTACGGCGGAACAGCAGCCGGCAAGAACGGCCGGGAGGATGACTTTTCCATTCAGTGCGCCCTGACGCCAGCGGAACAGGGATACGGCGCCGGCGGCTGTGATGAAAAACATCAGGTTTATGCTTCGGGCCATGCTTTGGGGCATACCCAGCACCAGCGTCATCCAGAGAATCAGCAGGGAGCCGCCGCCCAAGCCCAGCCCCGACAGATACCCCAGCAGGGCGCCCACGGTTACCGCGGCGGGAAAAGAACCTAGCATAGGTACCGGATCCCTCCCCACAGAATCAGCACGCCCAGCCCCCGGTGGAGCCATTTCACCGGGATCCGATGGCCGGTGAGTCCTGCCAGTACGCCCCCGGCCAGACTGCCCAGCAAATAGGGCAGGGCATCGGAGAAGGGCAGACCGCCGCCGACGCTGACGATCAGGGACACGACGCATATGGGCAGGATGACGGATACGGAGACGGGGAATACCTGCTCGTCCTTCAGCTCCGTGGCGGCCGTCAGCAGCGGCACCAGCACCATCCCCCCTCCGGCACCGAACAGACCGTTGACGGCGCCCGCCAGCGCTCCGGCAATGCCGGCCTTGGTGGATTCCTTCAAAAAAATCGCCTCCTGTGGGAATTTTCTCCACAGGAGGCGGATTTATACATGGAAGAAGTTAGCCGCTGATGACCACATCCCGGTTGACCTTGGACAGGTTGACATCGGTGACGGTGAGGGTGGAGACGATGCTCTCTTCCCACTCGGTGTACTTCTCGTTGGTCAGAGCGGAGTTCAGCATGGTATCCCGGTAGGTCAGCTCGCCGTCCTCTTTGTAGAACATGATGTGCCAGCCATAGGTGGATTCCACAAGACCGGTGTCGCCCACCTTGCGGTTTTCGTCCAGAGCCCACTCTGTGAAGCTCTCAACAAGGTTGGAATCCCAGCTGATGTCGGAGATCAGACCGCCGCTGTTCTTGGAGCCGCCGTCCTCACTCTTTTCCTTGGCCAGAGCGCCGAAAGCGTCGCTGTCCTTCTTCTCGCCGTTCAGGAAGGTATCCAGAATGGCCTGCGCCTTATCCTTGGCGGCGGCCTTCTCGGCGTCGGAGTAGGTGGTGTTGCCGGCGCTGTCTTTGGTGCCGCCCGCGAACTTAACGAGGATGTGCTGCACGTTGGCCAGAGGATACTTGTTCTCGTTCACACCCTGGAACAGGATGACATAGTAACCGGTGACGGTCTTTTCGTCGTCGGTGCCGGTGGTGATCTCAACGAAGGTCACATCGCCGGCCTTGCGCTCGGCGTTGCTGAGCCACTTCTGGGCATCTTCGTTGATGAATCTGGTCAGGTTGCTGTAGAGAGTGTGCTTGTACTCCGAAGCCTCCACGGGCTTGGCCTCGTCCTCTTTGCCTTCCTCAGGCTTGTTGATCTCCAGGGCGTTGATGGCGGCGTTCAGAGTTTCCAGATCCACGACGGTGTCGGCAGTCAGGGCTTCGGCATCCTTCTTGGCGGCTTCCAGCGCCTGCTTCTTCTCATCGTCGGTGTAGGTGGTAGTGGTTTTGCCGTCCTCGTCCTTTTCCTCGGTGCCGAGGCCCAGGAAGGTCAGATAGCTGCTGGAGGTGATTTTGTAGACGGCGAAGTCGTAGGAGGAGTACTCATTGTACTTGTCCTTCTCGTACTCACGGTAATCGGCATCGGTGAATTCCAGACTGTCGTAGTACTGGGAAGCATACGCGTCGGCGATGGTGGTAATGGTGCAATAATCCTTGTAGGTGCTGAGATTGGCACCGGCGCCGTAGACGGCCCGCAGATATCCGCCGACGCTGCTGAAACCTTTGTAGGTGGCATAGCCTTTCAGGCTGGTTTCCAGACCGTCCAGAGACTTCTGGGCATCCTCGGAGAGGGTGAATCCCTCAGCCATGGCCTTGTCATACATGGCATAGTTCCACTTGGCGCTGTTCTTGGCGGCGGTGATGAAATAATCCGCCCAGGTCTCTCCGGTCTCCTTGTTGTAAGTCTGGGAGCTGAGGGAAGCGGAGGGGTTCAGACCGGCCATCATCTGCATATACAGCGTGGCATAGTCGCCATACTGGCTGAAATTGCTGACAAAGCTGTTGATGGAGTCGTAGTAATAGTAGTTGAACTCCGTGGCGCTGATTTCGTGATTGCCAACGGTGATGGCTTGGGTGCCGCGGTCGATCATGCCGGTAACGGGGTTGCGGAGCGCAACGCCGAGTACGATGGCTACCACGAGAACGATGACCACGACGAAGGAGATGGTGTAGGCCTTCAGAGCCTTAGCTTCTTTCTGTTCTTTGCGCTGCTTTTCGGTCATAGCAGCGACGTTCTGCTCCTTGCGGAGCTTTTTCTTGTCGGATGCGCTCATGTAATCAATTCCTCTCATTGTGCTGTTGGATGCGCCGCGGAGACACTGGCGGAGCATAGACTAGGGTATTATAACTGATTTGTCCTCCGGTTGCAAGTGCTTTTCGGAAGAAAACCACGAAAAAAGAAAAAACTTTCCTGCCGTGACGGGGCTGACCGAAAAAAAGCATGGGGAGCAAACGCTCTCCATGCTTTCAAAACCCCGCTTCGGCCGTGTGCGTCGATTTATGACCTGCACAAAAAGGCAGGTGGGTTGCCTCTCCGGGCCTTCACTGCTCCCAGCGTCCGCCCCACGTCTGAAGCGGGGGCGGGAGGTCTGCAAACCGACCGGGAAGTTCGGCATCCCAATTCAAAAATGTGGGTCCAAAAGGACACATCACGCACCAAGCAGGGAGGTGTACCCTCTATTCCGCGCCGTCGTCGAAAAGACCGTCCATCAGCAAATCCGTGACGGCTTCCAGCTCTGCCGGGTCCTCCACGGCGCACAGAAGGGGGTCGCCGTCCTCCTCTGTGGATTTGAGGATGCTGACCTGCCATTCGGCGGGATCCGTGCCGTTGTCCGCAGGGATTACCGCCAGATATGTGGCGCCGTTGAACTCCACGGAGGAAAGCACCTCCAGTTCGTATTCAGTGCCGTCCTCGTCCGTAACGGACAGGAAATCGGAACCGTATTGATCCGCCATGGGCATCCCTCCGTCCTGTTTTCTGCCTATATATTACACCGGAGCGGCGGCAAAATCAAGTGGCAATGTTGCATAGTGCCGCGGCGAAAAGTTCTGTCAAACTGCCTATGGAAACAGTATGACCCGGCATCGTCGGAATTATGTGGCGGCGTAACCAACAATTTTTGCGAAGGAATCCGATTTTTGTACTTTTCTTTTGCCGGCGGGTATGCTATAATCCTACGAGTGGTATTATGCGTTTATGCCGTCGGCGGAGGCTGATGGGGGGAACGGATACCCGGTATGCCGTGGTTTGGAGGTATTGGCATGGAAAATGAAGAATATCGCCCGCGGAAACGGAAGGTGACCCGGCAGTCGTGGAAGCCCGGCCCTGTTCTCGGCGCGCTTCACGGCGTGTGGATCGCCATATATTCGGTTCTGAAGATTGTGCTGGGCGCCGTGGCAACGGTGCTGCTGATCTGCGCGGTGTGCGGATTTGTATTTGTCTGGACGCTGGGCGACTATCTGGAGGGCGATATCGCGCCCCAGGCTGGCGTTCAGCTGGAGGGTTTTGATCTGAACGAGCCCTCTTATTTGTATTATGTGGATTCCTCCGGGAATATTCAGGTGCTCCAGAAGCTCTACGCCGATACGAAGCGGGAGTGGGCCAGCTACGACGAAATCCCCAAGAATCTGATCAATGCCGCCGTGGCCATTGAGGATCACCGCTTCTTCGAGCATCAAGGCGTAGACTGGTTCACCACAATCAAGGCCTGCGTCAATATGTTTATCGGATCCGGCGATCAGTTCGGCGGCTCCTCCATTACTCAGCAGCTCATCAAGAATCTGATGCTGATGGAGGACGAGGGTGCCGACGACGTGACGGTGCAGCGTAAGGTGCTGGAGATCTTCCGCGCCACGGAATTCGAGCGCCGCTACGACAAGACCGTGGTGCTGGAATGGTACCTGAACAAGATCTATCTGGGCAACCGCTGCGAAGGCGTCAAGGCCGCCGCGGCCAAGTATTTCGGCAAGGAGCTGGAGCATCTGACTGCCGCCGAGTGCGCCTGCCTCATCAGTATCACCAACAATCCGTCGCTGTATGATCCCTACCGCACCAAGCCGGACAGCAAGGGGCTGACCGGTATGGAGCAGAATGAGATTCGCCGCACCAATACGCTGTATATGATGCGGCAGTATGGTTTCCTGACGGAGGAGGAGTATCAGGAGGCGCTGGCCCAGGAAATCGTCCTGAAGGAC
Source organism: Bacillota bacterium (assembly GCA_029007925.1). Taxonomy (GTDB): domain Bacteria; phylum Bacillota; class Clostridia; order Oscillospirales; family Oscillospiraceae; genus Faecousia. The sequence goes on from JAQXIT010000112.1 coordinate 28,435, forward strand.
GGCATCGACGAAGGGGACAAGGTATTCGACTGCCCCAATGAGGAATGCGCCTACCATGGCAAGGTAAGCACCTTCGAAAAGCGGGAGGACGGCAGGTACTACTGTCCTGTCTGCGGCACCGTCACCACCATCGGAGAGAACGCTTCTCAGGAGGTTTATTCCTGGTTCGTGGAGTCCGCGCTGGAGGATGTGGCGCAGCAGATGGCGAAGGAGGCCGGGCTGGAATGGAACAACACCACCCGGAGCCTGTATATGGATCTGATCAGCAACGGCGGCTACCATATTTATACCACGCTGAACATGGAGGTTCAGCAAGCTGTGGATAAGATCTACACCAATCTGGACGAGATCCCCGAGACCAACAGCGTCCAGCAGCTGCAGTCCGGCATCGTTATCATCGACAACAGAACCGGCGACATTGTGGCCATGGCCGGCGCCGTGGGTCAGAAAGAGGTTTTCGACGCCTACAACTGCGCGGAAGCCTATCTGCAGCCCGGCTCCTCGCTGAAGCCCCTGACGGTTTACGCGCCTGCCATGGAGCTGGGAATCATCAATCCCGCCACCATTCAGAAGGATATGCCCCTGAGCTACACCGTGGATCCGGAGAATCCCTATGCCGCCCCGAAGCCCTTCCCGCTGAACAGCGGCCGGGCAAACTACGGCTACCGGCGCAATATCCTCTACGGCCTGACCCAATCGGTCAACACCATTTCGGTTCAGACGCTGAACGCCATGGGCCTGGAATACAGCTTCCACTTTGCCAAGGATAATTTCGGCCTGTCCGAGCTGACGGAACATTATGTAAACTCAAAGGGCACTGTATTCTCTGATATTAACATTTCCCCTCTGGGCATGGGCGCCCCCACCATCGGCGTCTCCGTGCGCCAGATGAGCGCGGCCTACGCCACCTTTGCCAACAACGGCGTCTACCGGGAAGCCAGAACCTTCACCAAGGTCTACAACAGCAAGGGTGAGGTAGTGCTGACCAATACCCAGGACTCCCGCCAGATTCTCAGCGAAAAGACCGTGGATTATATGAATTACTGCCTGCAGAACGTGGTGAATGCCGGTACCGGTACCGCCGCGAAGATTTCCGGCCAGTATGTGGCGGGCAAGACCGGTTCCACCACCAGCAATAAGGATCGCTGGTTCTGCGGCTACACCGACTACTACACCGCAGCCATCTGGTGCGGCTACAAGACGCCGGAGGTCATCAGCCTTGTGGGCGATATGAGAAACCCGGCCTGCCGCCTGTTCGCCAAGGTCATGACGCCCATCCATGAGAATCTGCCCGCCGTCAAACTCTATGATGAGAGCAAATTCGTTCAGGTCGGCATTTGTCTCGATTCCGGAAAGCTGGCCACGGATGCCTGCGCCAACGATATCCGGGGCAGCCGGATCGTCTACGCAGACGTTTATCCGGAGGACATCCCCACCGGAACCTGCGACAAGCATATTGTGGTGGATTACTGCGAGAACGGCGTCGCCACCGAATACTGCAAGAATTTCGCTTCCGTCCATCAGGCTGCCATCACCAAGAAATCTCTGGTGATGATGACCCAGTCGGAGCTGGACGAGATCATCACCGCCAGCAAGTGCGGACTGCAGGAAATGTATGCCAAGAACAACTATATTTATCTGGTGGATAATGCCGGGAAGCCCATTGCGTTCCATGGTCTGCAGGGCGACATCAACACCGGGCTCCAGGCGCCTTATCAGGTCTGCACCAAGCATACCAGGGAGGCCTGGGAGGCCTATCTCGCGCAGATGCCGGAAATTCCGGGCGCGGATGACTAAGGAGGCACCATGATCTGGATTTCCGACGCGTGGAAAGAATATGAGGTTCTGGATACCTCCGGCGGCGAGCGGCTGGAGCGGTGGGGGAAGTACCTGCTGGTTCGGCCGGATCCCCAGGTGATCTGGGACACGCCCCGGACGGATCCGGGCTGGAAGCGGTACGATGCCCGGTATATCCGCTCCAGTACCGGCGGCGGGCACTGGTCTGACCACAGTCTGCCGGAGCGCTGGCAGATTCATTACAAGGATTACCTGACCTTTCATGTCAAGCCCATGAATTTCAAGCACACAGGCGTGTTCCCTGAGCAGGCCGCCAACTGGGACTTTATCCGGGAACGGGTGGCTTCCGCCCACCGGCCGGTGCGGGTTCTGAATCTGTTTGCCTATTCCGGCGGCGCCACGCTGGCGGCTGCGGCCGGCGGTGCGGAGGTGTTCCATGTGGACGCCTCCAAGGGCATGGTGGCGTGGGCAAAAGAGAATGCCCAGGCTTCCGGCCTTGCCGACCGTCCCATCCACTGGATCGTGGACGACTGCGGGAAATTTATCCAGCGGGAGATCCGCCGGGGACGCCGCTACGACGGCATCATCATGGATCCCCCCAGCTACGGTCGGGGCCCCAGCGGAGAGATCTGGAAAATGGAAACCAGCTTCTATCCCTTCCTGCTGGAGACGGCCAAGCTGCTGACCGACGACCCGCTGTTTGTCATTATCAATTCCTATACCACCGGCCTCGCGCCCTCCGCCGTGGGCTATGCCTCCGACGTGGTGTTCGGCGCTGCCCGCGGCGGTCATACCGCGGTGGGAGAGCTGGGGCTGCCGGTCAGCTCCACGGGCATCATGCTGCCCTGTGGCTCCACCGGCCGGTGGACACCCTGAAAGGGGAGAGAAAGCCATGAATACCGCAATTTCTGTTGAACATCTCGCGTATACCTATCCGGGCGTGGACAACACGCCCGGCGTCACCGTTTTTGAGGATTTGAACCTGCGGATTGAGGAGGGCAGCTTTGTGGCCATCCTGGGTGGAAACGGCTGCGGAAAATCCACCCTTGCCAAGCATTTTAACGCCATTTTGCTGCCCTGCGGAGGAAAAGTCTGGGTCTACGGCATGGACACCTCCGACGAGGATAAGCGGATCGCCGTCCGCCGCAGCGCCGGCATGGTTTTCCAGAACCCGGACAACCAGATCGTCGCCAACGTGGTGGAAGAGGACGTTGCCTTCGGGCCGGAGAATCTGGGGATTGCCAGCCCGGAGATCCGCCGCCGGGTGAATCAGGCGCTGACCCAGGTGGGGATGTACGAATACCGGGAACACGCGCCCCATCTCCTCTCCGGCGGACAGAAGCAGCGTGTGGCAATAGCCGGCATCATCGCCATGGAGCCCAAGTGCATCGTGCTGGATGAGCCCACCGCCATGCTGGATCCCAGAGGCCGCCGGGAGGTTATGGAGACCGTCACCCGGCTCAACCGGGAAAAGAACATCACCATCGTGCTGATCACCCACCATATGGACGAAGCCGCCAAAGCCCAGCGGGTGATCGTCCTGAACCAAGGCAAGATCGCTGCCGACGGTACCCCTGAGGCGGTCTTTTCGCAGGTCGAGCTGCTCCACGGCATCGGCCTTGCATCGCCGGACACGGTGGAGCTGTGCTGGGAACTGAATCAACAGGGATTCGCGCTGCCGCTGGACAGCCTGGACCCCGAAGAATGCGCGCAGATACTTTACAATGCGGTGAAGATCTGACCCGCGGGGAGGAAGAAACATTGGCACCTTTTTTAGAGGTTAAAAATCTGACACACGTTTACAGCGCCGGAACGCCCTTTGAGCATAAGGCACTGGATAATGTGTCCTTTTATCTGGAGCGGGGCGAATTCGTGGGCGTCATCGGTCACACTGGCTCCGGAAAATCCACGCTGATGCAGCACCTCAACGGTCTGCTGAAGCCGGACTCCGGTGCCGTCTTGCTGGACGGTGTGGACATCTGGAGCGACAAAAAGATCACCCGGCAGGCTCGTTTTCGGGTGGGACTGGTGTTTCAGTACCCCGAATATCAGCTTTTTGAGGAGACGGTGTATAAAGACATCGCCTTCGGCCCCCGCAACATGGGACTGCCCGCGGAGGAAATCGACCGCCGCGTCCGGGAGGCCGCGGGATTTGTGGGTATTTCCGACGCTCAGCTTGCGTCTTCACCTTTCGACCTTTCCGGCGGGCAGAAGCGCCGGGCGGCCATTGCCGGCGTCATTGCCATGGAGCCGGAGCTGCTGATTCTGGACGAGCCCACCGCCGGACTGGATCCTGCCGGCAGGGAAGATATCCTTGCCAACATCGACGGCTACCGCCGAGCCAAGAATGCCACCGTCATGATGGTCAGCCACTCCATGAATGATGTGGCGCGGATGGCGGATCGGCTCATCGTCATGAATCGGGCCCGCATCGCCATGGACGGGACACCCCGTGAGATCTTTACCCTGAACCATACCCAGGAGCTGATGGATATGGGCCTGGATATACCGGAGCTGACCCGGGTATTTCTGCGCCTGCGCCGGATGGGGCTAAACGTCCCCGTGGTCTATACCATGGAGCAGGCCGTCGATGCCATGACCTCGCTGAGAGGAGGCACCGATCATGCTTAAGGACATTACCCTCGGACAGTATTTCCCGGGGAATTCTCCGATCCACCGGCTGGATCCCCGAACCAAGCTGGTTCTGCTGGTCGCCTACATCGTTGCTTTGTTCCTGGCGGTGAGCTGGGTATCCTACGCGGTGATGCTGGTATTTCTCATCAGTGTCATCGCCGTGTCCGGCGTGCCGCCCAAGTCCTTTTTCAAGGGGATGAAACCGCTGGTGTTCATACTGGTGTTCACCGGCGTGCTGAATCTGTTCTTCACCCGGGGCGAGACGGTGCTTCTGGAAGTGGGATTCATCGTCATCACGCTGGAGGGACTGGCGCGGGCAATCATGATGCTGTCGCGGATCCTGATGCTGGTGACCGGCACCTTCCTGCTGACCTACACCACATCGCCCATTGCCCTGACCGACGGCCTGGAGTCCCTGCTCTCCCCGCTGAAGAAGATCCGTGTGCCGGTGCATGAGCTGTCCATGATGATGTGCATCGCCCTGCGCTTTATCCCCACGCTGATCGAGGAGACGGACAAGATCATGTCCGCCCAGAAGGCCAGAGGCGCGGATTTTGAGTCCGGCAAGCTGATGGAGCGGGTGCGGGCACTGATTCCCATTCTGGTGCCGCTGTTCATCAGCGCTTTCCGCCGGGCCGACGAGCTGGCCACGGCTATGGAGTGCCGCTGCTATCAGGGCGGGGAGGGACGCACCAAAATGAAACTGCTCCACTACAAGCGCCGGGATTTCTTTGCCTTCGGAATCGGCGTTGTTCTGGTGGCAGTCATCTGCGTGCTGCGCCGGTTCGGCCTGTGAGGATGCCCATGCGGAATATCGCTCTGTTTCTGACTTATCTCGGTACGGCCTACCACGGCTGGCAGACCCAGAAAAATCTCTCCACCGTACAGCAGACCGTGGAAAAGGCGGCTGCCATGGTGGTGGGGCATGAGGTTCATGTTACCGGCTGCGGCCGCACCGACGCCGGCGTTCACGCCAGATGCTATGTGGCCAATTTCCGCACCGGCTCCACCGTTCCGGTGGAGCGGCTGCCTTATGCCCTGAATACCCATCTGCCGCCGGATATCGTAGTGACCCGAGCCTTTGAGGTTCACGAAAACTTCAATGCCATCGGCTCCTGCGTCAAAAAGGAATATACCTATCTCATTTATAATTCCCGTCTGAAGGATCCCTTCTATGTGAACCGCGCCTGGTTTTACCCCAGACATCTGGACGAAAGCGTTATGCAGGCGGCGGCGGATCAGTTTGTCGGCACCCACGATTTTGCCGCGGTGAGATCCGTGGGCACCGATGTCAAATCCACCGTCCGCACGGTATATCATTATACCGTGGAGCGGGACGGAAACCTGATCGCCCTGAAGGTCTGCGCCAACGGCTTCCTGTACAACATGGCCAGAGCCATGGCCGGCACCGTGGTGTACGCGGCGGAAGGGAAGATCCGCCCGGAGGAGATCGGCGCCATTCTGGATTCCGGGAACCGTACCGCCGCCGGGCCCACGGTTCCTCCCGGGGGACTGTATATGACCCATCTTTGGTACGACGACGGCATCGAATCCTTCGAATGCTGCCCCGAAAGCACAAATGTTTAAAATTTGTTCTCGGATTCTTCCGGAAGATGTGCTATACTCCACGGGAATACGCAAATACCCCATAAGGGAGTGATGATTATGCAACCTAAACTCTGCGCGAAATGCAAGAAGAATATCGCGGTGGTTTTTATCACCAAAATCGAAAACGGCGCTACGCTGAACGAGGGATACTGCCTTAAGTGCGCCCGGAGTCTGGGAATTCCCCAGATCGATCAGGCCGTGAAGCAGATGGGCTTCTCCGAGGAGGATCTGGACAATCTCAGCGACGAGATGAGCAATATGTTCGGACAGATCGACTCCGGCGACGCCGACGAGGACGAGGTGGACAGCCAGACCGCCACCTTCCCGCTGCTGAATCAGCTTTTCGGCAGCGCCAATCCGCCGGCACAGCCCAGTCATCCGGCGCCCCGGAAGGAGCCGCCCTCCGGGCAGAAGGAGGAAGAGCCTCCCAGGCGGAAGACCAAAAAACACAAGTTTCTCGACAGCTACTGTATGGATCTGACCGGCCGCGCCAGGGACGGCAAGCTGGATCGGGTCATCGGCCGGGATGTGGAAACCGAGCGGGTCATCCAGATTCTGAACCGCCGCCAGAAGAACAATCCCTGCCTCATCGGTGAGCCCGGCGTGGGCAAAACCGCCATCGCCGAAGGCCTTGCCCAGCGCATCGCCGCGGGAAACGTCCCCTACAAGCTGCGGGATAAGGAAGTGTTCCTGCTGGATCTGACGGCGCTGGTGGCGGGCACCCAGTTCCGGGGACAGTTTGAGAGCCGCATGAAGAGCCTCATCGGCGAGATCAAGGAGTGCGGGAATATCATTCTGGTCATCGACGAGGTTCATAATCTGGTAGGTGCCGGCGATGCGGAAGGCTCCATGAATGCCGCCAACATCCTGAAGCCCGCCCTGTCCAGAGGCGAGATCCAGGTCATCGGCGCCACCACCTTCACGGAATACCGCAAATACATCGAAAAGGATGCCGCTCTGGAGCGGCGGTTCCAGCCCGTCACCGTGGCGGAGCCCACCATCGAGGAAGCCTGCCAGATCATGCAGGGCGTTGCCAAAAGCTACGCCGAGTTCCACGGCGTCCGAATCTCTCCGGAGATCG
>JAQXIT010000113.1 GCA_029007925.1 Bacillota bacterium
GCTTGCTCATCTTAGCACATCCCGAGCCCCTTGTCAAGTGCTTTTTTCCTTTTCCTGACCTTTTTCTCGTTTCGCGCTTTCCGAACCGCCCCTCTCGCGGACAGCTTCGATATAATACCAGCCCTTCACCCTTTTGTCAAGTATTATTTTTGCTTTTTTTCGACTTTTTTGTTTGGGCATTGAATCTCGCTAAAAGCGGGACAGCAGCCCAGAGCAAGACGCTTACGATCAGCACGACCGAACCCGTCAGGCGGATTCCGCTTATCAGCACAGCGATGGCAAGTCCGGCGCAGTACCATACGCCCCTCTGCCCCCAGCCGCTCCGGATCCTCTCTGCCAGGCAGCCCGCCGCACTCAGCAGCACGCCAAACAATGCGAACCATCCGGCGGTCAGCGTGCAGGACAGAAGAGAATCAAAACGCTCCGTAATGCCGAACAGGCTGATCCCCTTGCTATATTCATACAGGCTGCTTTCCGTCTCCGGCGTCAGGCTTCCCCGGATCCAAACCGACAGCAGCAGCGCGGAGAATCCAACGATGGCCGGAAGAAGCCACGGCAATTTTCCTTTTTCCCTGTTCAGAAACACGGCGGCGCATGGCAGCAGAAAGATCAGCAGCAGCTCCGGTCGGGGTGTTTCCCAGCGGGGCGTCAGCCATTGGAACCTCAGCTCCGACGCACCGGCTCCCAGCACCAATCCGAAAACCGGTACCGCCAGCCAGATCAGAACCGCTCCCGCCCGTGAGGCATTTTTCGCGGAAAACGCGGCCAAAAGCAGCAGTACCGCCGGGATCAGCGGCGACTCGGTTTCCCAGCAATCCGTAACACATACGGCAAGCTGCCCCAGAAGGATGCCCAACCAAAGGCACTCCCCGGTGCAAAGCACCGGATTCACAACAGTTCCGCTATCGCAGAAGCGCAGCACCAGAAAGCTGACAATACCGCAGGCTGCCGCTGACAGCAGAACCGGAAGCCATTGCGCTTTCCCCGCGAAGGCCGCCAGCGGCGCGCTGACCGCCACCGTCATCCACGCCGTCAGCCGCCGATCCGGTATGGTTTCCCTGTACAAGCTCCATTCGCCCCTCTCTTGTCTTCAATATGGGCAGGTTCTCCGCTCCGCTGCGCCAGTTCCGCAGGGTTGTCTCCGGTTTGTGGGCGGAGAGAAATTCCCCCACACGCTCCATATCGGCCTTTCCGTCCTCCAGGCAGATGCCGCAGGACGGGCGCAGGCAGCCGTAAAGCGCCTCCAGATATTCTTCGCACCCCGGCGCGAGGATCAAATAATCCGCCGTTTCCAGGAAGATGCTGCCCGGCGCGCTTTCCTTCAGATCCCGAAGGGCATCCGAAACATCCATCCCACTGCCCGAATCGCCGGTGTCCGTTTCCAGCAGGATCTCCTCATCCCGGCAGGAGATCCGAACGACCTCCACCGGCAGCAATTCCCCCACATCCGTGCCGGTGAAAGATGTGGCGCCCAGTGCGGCCGCCGCCGCGAAAAGGAGCAGATAGACGATCCACCGTTTCATTTCTGGTTCCTCCAATCCTCGCTCTTGAGAAGCGGATCCCGGTTCTTATTCCGAAACAGCCGTTCCCGCAGCAGCGGCACCCGCTCCATAGCGGAAAAGGGCGACAGATAGGCTACATCCAGACTGTTCAGGGAGGACAGATGGATGAGTAGCAGCAAAAAGCCCGCCGTCAGTCCGAACAATCCGGCAGCCGCTGACAGTGCCGCCAGCGCAAAGCGCCACACCCGTAGCGCATCGGCAAAATCCCGGTTGGGCAGCACAAAGCCGCTGACCCCCGCCGCACTGACGGCGATCAGGGCGGCAGGCGAAATGAGATTTGCGTCCACTGCGGCGGTTCCCACCACGATACCGCCGATGATGGACACCGACTGTCCGATTGCCTGCGGCAGATGGACGCCGGATTCCTGCAGAAGCTCAAAGGCCAGCAGAAGCCCCATCACCTCCAGCGCCGTGGGAAAAGGGACGGCACGCTTGCTTTCGATGATGGCGCGCAGCAGCTTCAGCGGTATCATCTCCTGATGAAAGGTGGCCATGGCAATATAAAACCCCGGCAGCAGCAGACTCAGCAGCATTCCGGCATAGCGCAGCAGGCGGATGCAGGAAGCGGAAACGTAGTCCCGGCTCAGATCCTCCGGCGAACTCATGAGATACCCCAGATTCACGGGTGCCAGATACCCCAGAGGCAGACCGTCCACCAGCAGGCCAACCCGGCCGTTCAGCAGCCCCTGGCAGAACCGATCCGTCCGCTCGGTGTACTGCATCAGGGGAAACGCGGTGGCCCGGGAGCCGGTAACGTATTCCTCCACCGCCGCCGGCGTCAGGAAGCCGTCAATGTCAATGGCGTCCAGCCGCCGCTTCATCCGCTCCACCAGCTCCGGGTTGGTGATTCCCTCGATATAGGCCACCGTCACATTAGTCAGGCTTCGTCTGCCAACTTTCGTCTCATACAGCCGCAGATCCGGCGTCCGGAGATGACGGCGGATCAGGCTGGTGTTGCTGCGCACCGTCTCCACAAAGGCATCCTTGGCGCCCTTGGCGGTATGCTCCACCTCCGGCGGGGACAGGCTCCGCTTTTCCCCGGTTTTCACCTCGAAGGCGATGGCACCGACTCCCGGAAACAGAACGACGCAGAAACCGTTCACCAGCTTCAACGCTACGGTGTCCAGATCGGCGCAGGCATCGGCCACGGAATTATACACCATGCCGCCAAGGGCATGTTCATACAATTCTTCCATACTTCCCGCGGTCAGATGCTCCGTGATGGGCTTGAATACATACTCCGACGTATCGCCGCCGGAGGTGAGCCCGTCGATGGCGTAGGCATAGAGCGTCCACGGGCCGCATTTCAGCTCCCTGCGGATAAAATCTCCGGCGCCCCGGAAAATCCGGCGGATGTTTTCATCCGTCAGTGTCCCCGGGTACATGGGTTCGGGTCTGGGCGTAGGCTGCCGCATCCTGTTTCACCTCCGGGATAGTGTTCCCGAACCCGGCGGAAATATGTGGTTCAGGGTTGCGGTTTTCCCGCTTTCCCGCTATAATGTGTACTATATAATATAGGGAGGCGGCAAAATGGATCTGACCATTCATCCCATGACTCCGGAGGATACCGACGGAAAAGGCTATGCCCACTGGAAATCCTGACAGGAAACCTACCAGGGACTGGTGGATGCCGGATATCTTTCCCAACTGACGCCGGAAAAATGCCAGGATATCGCCCGGCGCCGGCCGGAGAACACACTGGTTGCGGTTTTGGACGGCCGGATCGTGGGCTTTAGCTGCTACGGCGCCTCGGACTGTCCGAACTGCGGCGAGATGATTGCGCTCTATGTCCTGCGGGAGGCGCAGGGGCTTGGCATTGGCCGGCGGCTGATGGACGCGGCTCTTTCCGCTCTGGGGGACTCACCCACCGTCTTTCTTTGGGTTCTGAAGGGCAACCGCAGCGCCATCGGTTTTTATGAGCATTACGGGTTCCGTCCGGAGGGTACTGCCCGGGAGATCCGGCTGGGTGCGCCCTGTACGGAGCTGCGGATGCGGTTCGACCGGAATATTTGACAAAATCCGCCGAAAATATATTGACAAATTCCGGCAAATATGCTATACTGTATCCATTAAAAGGGAGTAGTTGCATCGCCTATCGCGGTGTCGCTCCTGCCGTCAGTTCGGCGTTCAGCCCGGCAGGCGCGGATCTTCTGTGAACAGGATTTCAACAAGACTTTTATCGTAATTCCGTTGCGATAAAAGTCTTTTTTCTTCCTTTTGAACCCGCGCGGGAGCATCCACATATATTATTGATATCATTTCAGGAGGTAACAGTATGGAAGGTTTCATCATTGCAGCCGTTGTCATCGCCGTGGTCATCGCTATGCTCATTCTGGGATATCTGAAAGCACCCCCGGACACGGCATACATCATCTCCGGCCTGCGCAAGAAGCGCATCCTCATCGGTAAGGCCGGTTGGCGGATCCCCTTCTTCGAGCGGGTGGATAAGATTTCCCTGCGGGTCATGCAGGTGGACGTCAAGACCTCGGAGGCCGTCCCCACCAACGAATTCATCAACGTCAGCGTCGACGGCGTGGCCAATATCAAGGTATCCTCCGATCCGGAGCTGCTGCAGCGGGCCGCCGAGAGTCTGCTGGGTATGCGGCAGGATGAGCTGATCTCTCTGGTCACCCAGGTTCTGGAAGGTAATATGCGTGAGATTGTCGGCTCCGTCGGTCTGAAGGAAATGGTTCAGGATCGCCAGGGCGTCGCCAAGAAGATCACGGAAAACGTGGTGCCGGACATGGAAAAGCTGGGCATTGAGGTGGTCAACTTCAACATCCAGAGCTTCCGGGACAACGCCGGTACCATTGAGAACATGGGTATCGACAACGTGGAGCAGATCCGCAAGAATGCCCAGATTGCCAAGGCCATCGCCCAGCGGGACATCGCCATCGCCACCGCCGAAGCCCAGCAGGAAGCCAACGCCGTCAAGGTGGAAGCGGACAAGAAGATTGCCGAGCAGAACACGGAGCTGGCCGTTCAGCAGGCGGAGATGCAGGTTCGTGCCGACACCAAGAAGGCCGAAGCCGACGCCGCCTACTCCATCCAGCAGGAAAGCCAGCGGAAAACCATCGAGATCACCAAGGCCAACGCCGACATTGCCCGCCGGGAAAAGGAAGCGGAGCTGGCCGAGAAGGAAATCGCCCTGCGGGAGCGGAAGCTGGACGCCGAGATCCGCAAGCAGGCCGACGCCATGAAGTACAAAGCCGAGAAGGAAGCCGAAGCCCAGCTCATCAAGCGTCAGCGGGAAGCGGAAGCCAAGAAGTACGAGGCTCTGCAGGAAGCCGAGGCCCGGAAGGCCGAGGCGGAAGCCCTCCGCTTCGCCATGGAGCAGGAGGCCGAAGGTATCCGCGCCAAGGGCATCGCGGAGGCGGAAGCCATTGAAAAGAAGGCCGAAGCCCAGAAGAAGATGGGCGAAGCCTCCATTCTGGAAATGTATCTGGCCGCTCTGCCCGAGGTAGTCAAGAACGCCGCCTCTCCTCTGGCTCAGACCGACAAGATCGTCATGTACGGCGACGGAAACTCCACCAGGCTGATCCGGGACGTCATATCCGGTGCCAATCAGGTGGTGGACGGCATGAAGGAATCCACCGGCATTGATCTGGCTGCCCTGCTGGCCGGCTTTACCGGCGGCAAACTGGCACAGAAGGAAGAATAATCCCCCCTTGTTTCCATGACCGCTCCTTTCGGGGCGGTCATCTGTTCCTTTCGGGGCGGTCATCTTTATTGCTTTTTCTCCGGGAATGTGATATATTGATAAAAATGCGTCATTTGGGGAGGAATCTCTGTGTCCGAGGTCATTGCCGCCGTATCCACCGGCGTGTCCGTCAGCGCCATCGGAATCATCCGCCTGTCCGGCGACGGCTGCGCGGCGGTGGCCGGCGGGGTCTTTACATTAAATAGCGGAAAGCCCCTGTCCGAAGCACCGGATCGGAAGCTGATGCTGGGCATTCTCCGTGACCGGGAGGGCCGGGTCATCGATCAGTGCATGGCGGTCTATTCCCGGGCGCCCCACACCTACACCGGAGAGGACACGGTGGAATTTCACTGTCACGGCTCCCCCGCCGTCCTGACCGCCGGGCTGGAAGCGCTGTACCAGGCCGGTGCCCGCCCCGCCCAGCGGGGGGAATTTACCAGGCGGGCATTCCTAAACGGAAAACTGGGTCTGACCCAGGCGGAGGCGGTCATCGATCTGATCGAAGCCGACACCGCCGATGCCGCCGCCAACGCCGCCGGTCAGGTGGGCGGTGTGCTTCAGAAGAAGCTGGCGCCGGTGTACGACGATCTGACCGACCTTTGCAGCCATTTTCACGCCGTACTGGACTATCCCGATGAGGACATCGAGGATTTCGGTCTGAGCGCCTATGAAAATTCCCTGCGTGCCGACGCCAAAGCCCTCTATTCCCTGCTGAAAACCTACGGACAGGGGCGGATCCTCCGCTCCGGCGCGGCAGCCGCCATCGTGGGCAAGCCCAATGTGGGCAAATCCAGCCTTCTCAACGCCCTTGCAGGCTATGACCGCGCCATCGTCACCGACATTGCCGGCACCACCCGGGACACGGTGGAGGAGTCCGTCATGGTGGGTGCCACCCGCCTGCGGCTCATCGACACCGCCGGCATCCGGGAAACCGGCGACGCCATCGAAGCCATGGGCGTGGCACGCTCCCGTCAGGCGCTGGAGAACGCCGATCTGGTGATCTTCGTCTGCGACGGTTCCCGGCCCTTAACCCCGGAGGATCGGGCGGTAATGGAGGACTGTCTGGAGCACGAAAACGCCGTGGCGCTGATCAACAAATCCGATCTGGGTCAAGCGGTCAGCCCCGCCGAGCTTCCCTTTTCCAACATCATCCATGTCAGCGCGGCCACCGGTGAGGGGCTTGACCAATTCGCTGATCTTGTGGACACCCTGTTCGCCAGGGAAACCCCCTGCGACGGCTCCATCCTGACCAACGCCCGGCAGTTTGACGCCATCCGCCGAGCCTACGAATCCATGCTCTCCGCTCTGCAGGGGCTGAAGCTGGGATTGACCCCGGACGCGGTGCTCACCGATGTGGAGGAAGCCATGGCAGCCATGGGTGAAGTCACCGGCGCCACCGTCCGGGAGGATATCACCGCGAGGATTTTTGAGCGATTCTGCGTAGGAAAGTGAGAAATCATGATTTATCTGGATAATTCCGCCACCACCAGGCCCTGCGCTTCGGCGGTGGCTGCCATAACCAAAGCCCTGACCACGGACTGGGCCAACCCCAGCGCCCTGTACGGCTTCGGCATCGACGCCGCCCGGGACTTGCGGGCCGCCCGGCATCAGGTGGCCGCCGCCATGGGCGCGGAGCCGGATCGGGTTTTCTTTACCTCCGGCGGTACCGAGGCCGACAACTGGGCCATCTTCGGCACGGCGAAGCGTCTCGGTAAGCGGGGAAAGCACATCGTCACCACCGCCATCGAGCACCACGCCGTTCTGAACTGCATGAAGGAACTGGAGGCGCAGGGATTTGAGGTCACCTATCTGCAGCCCGACAGCATGGGGCGGATCAGCCTTGACGCACTGAAGGCCGCCCTGCGTAAGGACACCATACTGGTGTCCGTGATGATGGTGAACAACGAGGTGGGCTCCGTCATGCCCATCGCCCAGATGGCAAAGCTGACCCACAGGGTTTGCCCCGACGCGGTTTTCCATACCGACGCGGTGCAGGGCTTTCTGAAGGTACCCTTCTCCGCCAAAACCCTGGGCGCCGACCTCATCACCGTTTCCTCCCACAAAATTCACGGCCCCAAAGGCGCCGGCGCGCTGTACATCAGCCCCCGGCTCCGCTCCTTTCCCGCCCTGCTGTTAGGCGGCGGGCAGGAAGGAGGCTACCGCAGCGGCACCGAGGCTACCCCCGCCATTTTCGGCTTTGCCGCCGCCTGCGGTGAGGTCAGCGCCGCCTTTCCGGAGGATTCCTGGCGGGAAAAAGCCCTTCTGGACGGGCTGATTGACGCGTTATGTAAACTTGAGGGCGTCCGTATCAACGGTGCCCACGAGGCGCCCCACATTCTCTCCCTTTCCATCCCCGGCGTACCCACCCAAAACAGCATCAATCTTCTGCAGGACGCCGGGATCTGCGTCAGCGCCGGCTCCGCCTGTGCCAAGGGTCACCGCAGTCACACGCTGGAGGCCATGAATCTGCCCCCGGAGGTCATCGACAGCACCTTCCGGGTCTCCCTCAGCCGGGACACCACCCAGGCCGACGCGGATGCCCTCTTTGCGGGTATCCGGGGAATTCTGGCATGGAAAAACCGATAACCACGGATCAGTGAGGACATTATGAGAAAATTACGCTGGATGGCACTGGACAACGCCGCCAAGATCTTCCCCGCCGCCCGGAGGCGCAACTGGAGCAACGTTTTCCGCGTCAGCGCCACGCTGAACGAGGACATCGACGTGGATTGCCTGAGAGCCGCCCTGGATCGGGTGGTGAAGCGCTTTCCCTCCATCGCGGTGTGCGTCAAGCCGGGCTTTTTCTGGTACTACATCGAAGAAATCCCCCACGCGCCTCCCATCATGGAGGAAAAGCCCTATCCCCTGTCCCGGATGCCCTTCGACGATATCCGCAAGTGCGCCTTTCGGGTCATCTTGTACGAGAAGCGGATCGCCGTGGAATTCTTCCACGCCATCACCGACGGCAACGGCGGACTGGTATTCGTGAAAACGCTGGCGGCGGAGTACATATTCCAGAAATACGGCGTCCGGGTACCCTGCACCGACGGGGTTCTGGACACCGACGCGGCTCCCACCCCCGAGGAGATGGAAGACAGCTTCCAGAAGTACGCCGGCCCCAGCAAATCCTCCCGGGCGGAAGCGGATTCCTTCCGGATCCTGCGCAAGGTGGAGGAGGACGGCTACAAAACCGACACCACCTTCTTCTTCGACGCCGATGAAATGGTGGCCCGGGCCCGGGAAAAGGGCATCACCGTCACCGCCTATTTCGCCTCCATCCTTCTGCTGGCTGCCCTGCGGATCCAGAACCGAACCGTCCGCAATCCCCGGCGGTACAAGCCGGTGAAAATCACCATCCCCGTGAATCTGCGGAAAATGTTTCCCTCTCAAAGCGTGCGCAATTTCATGCTCTATGCCAACCCCGGCATCGATCCCAGGCTGGGCGATTACACCTTCGACGAGATCTGCGATATCGTCCACCACCAGATGAAGCTGATGATTACGCCCAAAAATATGGCGGCGCTGATCGCCAAGAACGTGGGCGACGAAAAGCCCCTGCTGCTGCGCATCACGCCGCTGTTCCTCAAAAACATTGTCATGAAGCTGATCTTCGACGCGGTGGGCGAACGGAAGGCCTGCTTCAGTCTGTCCAATCTGGGTGCCGTGAAGATGCCGGAGGAATACACCCGGTACGTCAAGCGGATGGATTTCGTCATCGGCGTCCAGGCCAGCGCCCCCTATAACATCGGCGCCATCACCTACAACGGCACCATGGTTGTCAACATCATCCGCAACATCTCCGAGCCGGTGCTGGAGCGGGAGCTGTACGCGGTGCTGAAGGAACTGGATCTCCACACCCGTGCGGAGAGCAATACGCGAATCAAAGGAGAAGCCCATGTACTGTATTAACTGCGGAATCGAGCTGTCCAAAGGGCAGGCCGTATGTCCCATCTGCCAGACCCGGGTTGTCCATCCGGATTTCCCACCGGATCCTGAGCTGTATCCCTACCCCGCCAAGCCTTTCCCCTCCGAAGCCTACAACCGCAAGGGTCTGATGTTCGTGTTCACCGTCATCGCGATCCTCATCATGGGGATGCCGCTGCTGCTGGAACTGCTGCTGTCCCATCATATTGTCTGGTCGGGATATGTGGCCGGCGGCGTTTTTCTGGGGTACATCTTTTTCCTGCTTCCCCTCTGGTTCCGCAATCCCAATCCGGTGATCTTCGTCCCCTGCGATTTCGCGGCTACCGCTCTGTACCTGCTCTACATCGATCTGAAAACCGGCGGCGGATGGTTCTTATCCTTTGCCTTTCCCGTCACGCTGATGCTGGGCGCCATTGTCACCACCCTCACCG
Source organism: Bacillota bacterium (assembly GCA_029007925.1). Classification (GTDB taxonomy): domain Bacteria; phylum Bacillota; class Clostridia; order Oscillospirales; family Oscillospiraceae; genus Faecousia. Next base: position 9,618 of record JAQXIT010000113.1, read on the forward strand.
TCCTGTTCCACTATCTACGCCGGGGGCGGCTGTACATCGCCGGCGGCGGGCTCATCGCGCTGGGGGTTTTCTCGGTGCTTCTGGAGCTGTTCATCTGGATCACCTTCAACCCGCCCCATTTCCTGTTCTGGTCCCTGTTTCCCCTGATCGCGCTGGGTGTTCTGGGCATGATGCTCATCATCATCGCCATTGTCAAGCCCTTCAAGGAATCCCTGCGGAAATACTTCTATATGTGAAAAAAAACCTTGCGAGCCGCGCCGGCGGTTCGCAAGGATCTTTTGTATGACCAATCAGTACGCCACGCCCCAGTAGATCATTTTGCCGGCGGGCTTGCCGCAGCAGGCGCAGGTGTCGCCCAGATGCTCCTGGGCGAAGGGGATGCAGCGGGAGGTCATGCCGGCCACTTCCTTCATCTTCAGCTCGCAGGCTTCGTCGCCGCACCACATGGTCTTGATGAAGCCGCCGTTGGCCTCCTGCAGGGCCTTGGCCTCCTCCAGAGAGTGAGCCTCGTAGATATGCTCCTCCAGATTCTTCTTCGCCTTGGCGTACATCCCCGCGTGAACCAGCCGGAGCTGCTCCTCCACGGCGCTCTCCAGGGAATCCAGGCTGA
>JAQXIT010000114.1 GCA_029007925.1 Bacillota bacterium
TATGTATTTTGGGGCAGCGATTGCCGCCCCAAAAAATGGTTTTTACCATTTGCACAAAATTATACACCGCTGGTGGACAGATGTCAATAAAACAAAGCGAAAATATACAGATTTTTTCCAGTTTTTGTTTATTGACTGTAAATGCCGTCATCCCCCCGATTCTGCCGGCAGCTCTGAGCTGTCGCTCCTTACAGCTTTTCCACCTTGAATTCGTCGGCAAAGAGATACAGGTACTCGTCGATCCGCACGGCGCGTATTTCGTCCAGAACCCCATCCAGCGGCACCCGCGCCGCTTCCCGCAGCTTGTAGCCGTCGAAGAACAGCAGGAGATACTGGGTCTCACCGGCGTACCAGTCGTCGATGCCCAGGCCCACTAGCCGGTTCTCCCGGTCAATGAGGTATGCCTTGTACTCGCCGGAGAAGCCGGCCCCGGCCTCATAGCTGCACACGCTCTCCACGCCGGTTTGGGTCTCCGCGTAGATCTCGATCTTCAGTCCCCGGTTTCCGCTGAAGCCGATGCCCAGCAGGAAGCCGTCGCCGAAGTTCACCAGGGAGCTGGAGTAGCCGTCGATGGTGCCGGTGTCCTTATAGGTGATGTTGTTCAGATCGCTGAGATCAAAGAAGAACACCGGATCCGTCAGCTCCCACACAACGGCGGTGCAGACATAGGCGTAATCCCCGTCGAACCGGACGGACTCCGCCTGCTCCCCCTCCGGCGCGAACCGCTCCACGACGGCCACCACCCGGAAGTCCTCAAGCGAGACGCAGTACAGGCTGGCGCTGCGCTCCGTGTACGCAGCCACGGTCAGATCTCCATTATTGCGGATCTGCTTGGTATTGGAAACGGAGGTCACCACCCGCAGGATCCCGTCCCGCTCGTCCATGCTGTACTGGTTCTTCACCGAGCCCTCCAGCGTTACGGAGCCCCGGAAGTCCAGTGTTTCGCCGGTGTAGCTCAGGCAGGAAATCTCCGACATGGTTCGGCTGTTGTCGTTCTCCCCCGATTCCGTGAAGCGGCGGGTGGCGAAAATATTCTCCAGGGATACATAGATCTGATCGGAATAGGACAGGAATGCCGCCGTGTCCCGCACCTCCAGCGTGTACGCGTCCAGCTTGGTGACCACGGTATAATGGGTGTTGCTCAGGGTCTCCGGGGACAGGATATCCTCCGCCGCCACGCTGTGCATATCCCCCGGAACGCCGATCTGGGGCAGGAAGTTGGCTTCGTCGGAGAAATCCGGTGTACCGTAGAATCCAAAACGGCTGATGAGAAGCAGCGACCCATCCACCATACGGGAGGTCTGTGCGGAACCGGTAACGAACACCCGTCCGGCGGGAATCACTTTTTCCGGATCCGAGACATCGAAGCTGCGGACGCTGACACAGGCTTTTTTGTCGGTCTTGCGATGGCAGGGTGCCACCAGGGTGAGGATGGTGCCGTCCTGAGACAGATACATCTGCGTCTCGCTTTCCTGCATAAAGTACCACATTTCGGTATCCTCGGACAGATCGGTCTGGCTGAGTTCCCGGGAATCTTCCCCCGCGACGGAATAGCTCTTCAGCACGCCCCGGTTCAGATAGAAGAAATACCGCTCCGTGCGCTTGAGAAGATCACCCTCCGTAACTCCGGCCACCTGATTATCGGTGACCTCCACATAGGCGTTCTCACTGTCGGTGCCGTTGAGCACGCCGAGATTCTCAACGGGTACGGGAAGCGCTTCGGCAACAACGTCTTTGCCGGAGGCAGTCAGCTTCAGATTCCCCAGCTCAGAGGTCAGCATCTGGAAGTTATTATCGTAGCGTGGTTTTTGATAGGTGGCCTTGTTAATCTTTTGAATCAGGCCGTAGTAGGGGCTGTCCGCGTACATGGATACGTCCGGCGGCGCGGTGTTGTAGGGTACGAACAGCACCAGCGCCAGTACCGCCAGCGCGAGGCAGGATACGCTAACCAGAATTCTGCGGTTTCTCTTCCGTTTTTCCTTGAATACGGCAATTTTTTCGGTAACGCCTTTGCAGCGTTCGTCATAGGTCTTCATGGGTAATGCCCTCCTTTTGAAGCAGTTCTTTCAAGGCAACCTTGGCCCGGGCATGGAGATTGTACACCTGCTTGGTGGTTTTTCCCGTAATCCGGCAGATTTCCTCCGTGGAAAACCCGTCGAAATAGGCAAGCAGAAGAATGTCCCGGTACTGCGCCGGCAGGCGCTGAATGCAGATGTACACCGTTTCGTTCCGATGCCGCCGGAAGGCGTCCATTTGCGTATTCTCCCCGGACAGCACGTTTTCCACATCGCTCAGGGGCACCTCATTCCTGTGCCGCCGCAGATGATCCATACACTTGTTATGGACGGTACGGTACAGCCAGGCACGGAGATGGGCGTCGTCCCGGATGCGCCTTGCCTTCACAAAAAGCGCGGCAAAACTCTCCTCCATCACATCCTCAGCGACGGAAGCGTTTCGGACATATCCGTAAGCGAAGCGCACAAGGGAATCGGAGTAGGTACGGATCAGCTCCTCCAGCGCGGCGGGGTCTCCCTGCAGAAAACGGCGGTAGCTACTTTCACCGTATTCGGCCATATGAATCACCTCTCTGCTTCTATCACGTTTCAAAGGGGAATTTTACTCACTGTTTTCACAGAAAATTATAAAAGAATTTACACCTTCGGTCAAGACGGGCCGCCGGAAATGATTGACTTCCGGCTTTGGAAAATCTATAATAGAAATATCGGATATACTATATCAGAAATGAGGAATGACCATGTTCTCACAGGAACCCCGGTGCCTGTACCGCCGGAATCCTCTGGGCGAAGTGATCTGCCAGCTTCGGTTCCCGGAAATCCTGGCCATCGGCGCCAAGCTGCCGGTGGACTTTCAGGAAGCCGTCCGGGACGAGTATCCCCGCTACTCCTCCCGCAAAGAGGCGCCGGCACCCAAGATCACCGGTACTCCCGGAAATCTTCAGCTTGAAAACCAGCCCGCTTCCGTCAACTATCAGTTTGCCTCCGCCGACGGCGTCTGGCGGGTGAATCTGACCTCCAAATTCATTTCTCTGGCCTGCACCCGGTACACCCGGTGGGAGGACTTTGCCCAGCGGCTGGATAAACCTCTGGCAGCCTTCATCCGGCTCTACAAACCCGCCTATTTTGAGCGGGTGGGCCTGCGGTATCTGAACTTTTTCTCACGAAAAGCGCTGGATCTGGAGGGCGTACCCTACAGCGATCTGTTCGATCCCTGCTGGCTGGGCCCCTTGGGCGGAGAGGACGTGCAGGAATCCGCCGCTGCCCGGTGCAGCGTGGATACGGAGCTGGTTATCCGGGGCGGCTGCCGGGTGAAGATCCACGCGGGCCCCGGCCTTGTGAAGCGCAGCGGGCAGGAGGATCCCGAGGTGAAGTTTATCTTCGATCAGGATCTGTTCATGCCGGGAAATCTGCCGGTCAATCTGTCCGCCGGAGCCCTGGAAACGCTCCACTCCCAGGCCTACTCCATCTTCCGCGGCGCCATCACCGATACGCTCCACGACGCGCTGGAGCCGGAAAATTGATAAGGAGACGATCCCATGTTACCCTTCTACGGCTTTGATATGACCTATCTCATCCTCGTGCTGCCCTGCCTGATTCTTTCCCTTTGGGCCAGCGGCAACGTCAATTCGACCTTCAAAAAATATTCCAAGCAGCACTCCCAACGGCGCATCACCGGTGCTCAGGCTGCCCAGCGGGTGCTGTCCGCCAACGGCGTTTCCGGCGTCCGCATCGAGCGCGTCAGTGGAAATCTGACGGATCATTATGACCCCAAGTCCAATGTCATCCGCCTTTCCGACGGCGTATACGATTCCACCTCCACCGCCGCCATCGGTGTTGCCTGCCACGAAGCCGGTCACGCGGTGCAGTACGCCCAGGATTATGCCCCCATTAAGCTCCGGGCCGCCATCGTACCCATCACCAATTTCGGTTCCAAGCTGGCCATGCCTCTGATTCTGCTGGGCATTGTCCTGACTGCCTTCGCGGATCTCAGCTATACGCTGGTCTATGTGGGCATCGCCTGCTTCGGTCTGTCCGTTGTGTTTCAGCTTGTAACTCTGCCTGTGGAGTTCAACGCCAGCCACCGCGCCTTGCAGGCCATCGAAACCGGCGGCCTGCTGACCCAGGAGGAACAGAAAGGCGCCCGCAAGACTCTCACCGCCGCGGCGCTGACCTATGTGGCCGCCACCGCCGTGGCGCTGGCGCAGCTTCTGCGGCTGCTGATACTCTTCGGCGGCACTCGGCGGAGAAATGATTGAATAAGCGGTTTTTTCCGCCCCGGTCTTGACAATCGGGGCGGAAAATTATATAATTCCACGGCATAAACAGGATGATTACGTTCAAAAGAGGATCAGATATGGAGCAATTATTGGAACTGTATCAGCAAATGGGCATCTCCCCTGCCGTATACGCCTACGGTGAGGAAACCCTGAACCGCATCCGGGAGCGCTTTGCCGCCATCGACCGGATTGCGGAATACAATCAGGCCAAGGTTCTTGCCGCCATGCAGAAAAACCGGGTCGGCGCCGCCTGCTTCGCCGCCACCACCGGCTACGGCTACGATGACATGGGCCGGGACACGCTGGAGCGGGTATATGCCGACGTATTCCACACCGAGGCCGCCCTTGTCCGTCCCCAGATCACCTGCGGTACCCATGCTCTGACCGTGGCACTGTCTGCCAATCTTCTGCCCGGCGACGAGCTTCTCTCCCCGGTGGGTATGCCCTACGACACGCTGCAGGAGGTCATCGGCATTCGGGAGAGCCCCTGCTCCCTGGCGGAATACGGTGTCACCTACCGGCAGGTGGATCTTCTGGCCGACGGTTCCTTTGACTACGACGGCATCCGCGCCGCCATCCACGAAAAAACAAAACTCATCACCATCCAGCGCTCCAAGGGCTATGCCACCCGCCCCACCTTCTCCGTGGAGCAGATCGGGGAACTGATCGCCTTCTGCAAGCGCATCAAACCCGATGTCCTGGTTATGGTGGACAACTGCTACGGCGAGTTTGTGGAAACCATCGAACCCTCCGACGTAGGCGCGGATATGACCGTGGGTTCCCTCATCAAGAATCCCGGCGGCGGCCTGGCTCCCATCGGCGGCTACATCTGCGGCACGCAAAAATGCGTGGATCGCTGCGCTTACCGTCTCTCTGCCCCAGGCCTCGGGCAGGAGGTGGGCGCCAATCTGGGACTGATGCCTTCCCTGTATCAGGGATTCTTCCTCTCCCCCACGGTGGTGGCCGGTGCGGAAAAGGGCGCCATTTTCGCCGCGAATCTCTACGAGCCTCTTGGCTTCCGCTGCGTCCCCAACGCCTCTGAGCCCCGCTACGACATCATCCAGGCGGTGGAATTGGGCAGTGAAGCCGGCATGATCGCCTTCTGCAAGGGCATTCAGGCCGCCGCGCCGGTGGATTCCTACGCCGATCCCATTCCCGGGGATATGCCCGGCTACGATGCCCAGGTGATTATGGCTGCCGGTGCCTTTGTCCAGGGTTCCACCATGGAGCTGTCCGCAGACGGCCCCATTCGGGAACCCTACGCCGTCTATTTTCAGGGCGGCCTTACCTGGGCGCACGCCAAACTGGGCATTCTCATGAGCCTGCAGAAAATGGCGGACGCCGGCCTGGTGAAGCTGTAAGTTTTCATTGACAAGACTCTGCTCCTGTGGTATAATATTGCGCGGTAAATTGAGTTCACCTCTGATGTAACGAAAGGAGACCGCTATGGCAGTGCAGAATCCTACCATTGATCCCGTTCTGTCCGCTTTCGCGCCAAGTGTCCGCGCTTCCGTGGCCGACCGTCTTTTATCCGCTGACCTGTGTGCTTTCCGTTCTTCCGAATACGCTGTTATTCCCGGCTTTTGTGATGTGCATGTGCATTTCCGAGAGCCGGGATTTTCTTACAAGGAGACCATTCTGTCCGGCTCTCTGGCCGCGGCGCACGGCGGCTATACGGCGGT
>JAQXIT010000115.1 GCA_029007925.1 Bacillota bacterium
CCTGGGAACCCATGGGGTATTACTATGACCCGGAAGCGAGGCCGGGACTGCATGTATACCACGAGGCGGGCGTATATTATTTACAGGAGGCCAGCGCCATGGCACCGGTCGCTCTGCTGGACCCGAAGCCCGGGGAGCGGATCTGCGACCTGTGCGCCGCCCCCGGCGGCAAGACCACCCAGATCGCGGGACGGATGGAAGGACGGGGGTTCCTGCTGTGCAACGAAATCAATCCCAAGCGGGCGAAGGTTCTCTCCCGGAACATCGAGCGTATGGCAGTGCCCAACGCCCTGGTGACCAACGAGCACCCCGCCGCGCTGGCGGAGCGTTTCCCCGGGTTCTTTGACCGGGTGCTGGTGGACGCGCCCTGCTCCGGGGAGGGGATGTTCCGCAAGGAGGAGGCTGCAGTTGCCGACTGGAGTCCGGAGACGGTGGAAATGTGCGCCCGGCGGCAGGGGGAAATCCTCTACTCAGCTGCCGCTATGGTGCGCCCCGGGGGACGGCTGGTGTATTCCACCTGCACCTTCGCCCCGGAGGAGGACGAGATGACAGTGGCCCGGTTTCTGCAGGCGCATCCGGAATTTACACCGGAAGCCGTGGACGCGCCCTGGTTTGTACCCGGGGAGAACGGGAGCTTCCGAATGTGGCCCCACAAGCTGCTGGGAGAGGGACATTTTGCCGCCGTCCTGCGGAAAAGGGGCGGTGCCGACACCGAAATTCCCGGCTGCGCCGGAGAAAAGGTGCCGAAACAGTGGCGTTCCTTCGCGGACGCGCTGGGCATCGCTCTGCCGACGGGAAAGCTGCTGAATTTTGGCCAGAGTCTGTTCTGGGCGCCGGAGGAAATGCCGCAGCTGCGGGGGCTGAAGGTACTGCGTCCGGGCCTGGAGCTGGGAAGCGTGAAGGGCGACCGGCTCGAGCCTGCCCACGCCCTGGCGCTGTGGCTGACGGACTGCGAAAACCGGGTTTCCTTCCCGGCGGACAGCCGGGAGATCCGGGCGTATCTCCACGGCGACGTGGTGCCGTCGGAGAAAACCGGCTGGTGCCTGCTGTGCGCGGAGGGGTATTCCCTCGGCTGGGTCAAGGGCGACGGCCGGGTTCTCAAGAACCACTATCCCAAGGGCCTGCGGAGAATGGGTTGAATTTTTGCTTTACATCATCCGAATCCTATGATATAATCATAAAACTGCAGTGAGCTGCATTTTGAATTTATCCATTCGCAAGGAGAGGATCATCCTTGGCCAGATATGAAATCAAGGGCGGAACGCCCCTCAGCGGCACCGTCACCATCAGCGGCGCGAAAAACGCGGCGGTGGCGATTCTGCCGGCATCCCTGCTGGTGGCGGGGCCCTGCCGGATCGAGAACGTGCCGGATATTTCCGACGTGCGGATTCTGCTCTCCATTCTGGAGGGCATGGGCGCCGACATTCAGCGTCCCGAGGAAAACGTGGTCATCATCGACTGCTCCAAGGTCACCGACACCCGCCCCAACCCGGAGCTGGTGAAGAAAATGCGTGCCAGCTATTATCTGATGGGCGCCCTGCTGGGGCGCTGCGGCCGGGCCCATGTGGCGCTGCCGGGCGGCTGCAACTTCGCCTCCCGTCCCATCGATCAGCATATCAAGGGATTTGAGGCGCTGGGCGCCGACGTGGAGGAGACCGACGATTATGTGGAGCTGGAGCCCGGCCCCCACGGCCTGCAGGGCAACCGGATCTGTCTGGACATCGTCAGCGTAGGCGCCACCATCAATATCATCATCGCGGCGGTGCTGCTCCCCGGTCAGACCATCATCGAAAACGCGGCCAAGGAGCCCCATATCGTGGATCTTGCCAACTTTCTGAACACCATGGGCGCCAATGTCTCCGGCGCCGGCACCGACACGGTGAAGATCCGGGGCGTGGAATCCCTGAAGGGCGGCACCTATGCCATCATTCCCGACCAGATCGAGGCCGGCACCTATCTGGCGGCGGCGGCGGCCACCGGCGGCAATGTGCTGGTGCGCAACGTCATCCCCAAGCATATGGACTGCATCACCTCCAAGCTGGCGGAAATGGGCGCGGAGATCAGCAATTACGATGACGCCCTCCGGATCCGGGCCGCTGGCCGTCTGCGGCACACCACGGTCAAGACCCATCCTTACCCCGGCTTCCCCACGGATATGCAGGCGCAGATCTGCGTGTGTATGTCGCTGGCTTCCGGCGTCAGCCGCCTGACGGAAAGCGTCTATGAGACCCGGTTCTTCGGCTATTGCTCGGAGCTGGAAAGTATGGGCGCGGACATCCAGATCAACGGAAAGACCGCCATCGTCACCGGCACCGACCGGCTCTACGGCGCCACCGTCAGTGCCCACGATCTCCGGGCGGGAGCGGCGCTGGTCATTGCGGGACTTGCCGCCGAGGGTACTACCTGGGTGAAGAATATCCACTATGTGGAGCGGGGCTACGAGCGGCTCATCGGCAAGCTCACCGCTCTGGGCGCCGCCATCCGCCGGGTGGAGGACTGAATATAAGACGAACGGAGCGGACGATGCGTCCGCTCCGTCTATTCTTCCGGGTCGCTTTCCATCTGCCCCAGAATCTGCCCCAGCGTCATGGCGCGGGTGGGATCGATTTTCCGCCAGCCCCGCCCCTCCTCCAGCAGAAACCGGTCGGCCTTCTGCAGATAGCGCTTCTCGCAGCCGTCGGAATAGGCCAGAACGATGAGAAAGCTGCTGCCGTCGGCGGTTTCGGGATCCTCGTCAGGTGCGCCGTAGGGATCGACCCAGCGCAGATAGTTGAGCACCTCCCGCATTTTGTCGGAGGCGGTGTAGTACCGCCGGGCGGTCATGGGGCCGTTTTCGTAGGTCACGGAAATCCCGGTAACTACCCGGCAGACGGGCGTGTTCTCCGCAGCGCCCCGGCGTCCGCAGCCGCCGAGACACAGCGCCGCGGCCAAAAGGATCGCGGCGATCCCGCGAAAGCGACGGAATAATTTTTTCACGGCGATCCCTCCCCGAAAACTAGGATACGCAAATCGCCTTGGATTTATATGTGAAAAAATCAGTAAAAATAAACGGAAAAATCCGGCAGATTCCTGCTGAAAATCGGAATCTGCCGGATTTTTTACAGTTCGCAGTTGCCCACGGTTCTGGGGAAGGGGAGAACGTCCCGGATGTTGGCCATACCGGTCAGGTACATGACACAGCGCTCGAAGCCCAGACCGAAGCCGGCGTGACGGGCGGAGCCGTACTTGCGCAGATCCAGATAGAAGCCGTAGTCCTCGGGCTTCATGCCCAGCTCCTCAATGCGGTTCTTCAGAATCTCGTAGTTGTCCTCACGCTGGGAGCCGCCGATGATCTCGCCGATGCCCGGCACCAGGCAGTCCATGGCGGCCACGGTCTTGCCGTCGGGGTTCAGCTTCATGTAGAAAGCCTTGATCTCCTTGGGATAATCGGTGACGAAAACGGGGCGCTTGAATACCTGCTCGGTGAGGAAGCGCTCGTGCTCGGTCTGCAGGTCGCTGCCCCAGTGGACGGGGTAGTCGAATTCGGCGTTGTGCTTCTCCAGAATTTCGATGGCCTCGGTGTAGGAAACGCGGCCGAAATCGGAGGAAAGCACATGGTTCAGCCGCTCCAGCAGACCCTTGTCCACAAACTGGTTGAAGAAGTCCATCTCCTCGGGGGCGTGCTCCAGAACATAGGAGATGATGTACTTAATCATATCCTCCGCCAGACGCATATCGTCGGACAGATCCGCGAAGGCGATCTCCGGCTCAATCATCCAGAATTCGGCGGCGTGGCGGGTGGTGTTGGAGTTTTCCGCCCGGAAGGTGGGGCCGAAGGTGTAGATATTGCGGAAGGCCATGGCGAAGGTCTCGCCGTTGAGCTGACCGGAGACGGTCAGGTTGGTGGGCTTGCCGTAGAAGTCCTTGGAGTAATCCACCTTGCCGTCCTCGGTCTTGGGGACGTTGTTTAAGTCCAGCGTGGTGACCTGGAACATCTCGCCGGCGCCCTCACAGTCGGAGCCGGTGATGAGGGGCGTGTGGACATAGACAAAGTCCCGATCCTGGAAGAACTGATGGATGGCCATGGCGGCAAGACTGCGGACGCGGAACACGGCCTGGAAGGTGTTGGTGCGGGGACGCAGATGGGGGATGCTCCGCAGGAATTCCATGCTGTGGCGCTTGGGCTGGAGGGGGAAGTCGCCGGTGGAGGCGCCCTCTACGGTGACGGAGGCGGCCTGAATCTCGAAGGGCTGCTTGCCGCCGGGGGTCAGCTCCAGAGTGCCCCGGACGATGAGGGCGGCGCCGATATTGATCTTGGCGATCTCCTGGAAATTCTCCAGCGCGTCGCTGTACACCACCTGAACGGGGCTGAAGTAGGTGCCGTCGTTGAGGACGAGGAAGCCGAACTGCTTGCTTCCCCGGCGGTTGCGCACCCAGCCGCCCACTTCGATTTCCCGGCCGGCGTATTTGTCGGTGTTCCTAAAAAGTTCGCGAACAGAAATGAGATCCATAACGCATACCTCGGTTTCCTTGGATAATATAGGTAGAGTATACGCCAAACCAGCAGAATTTACAAGAGGGAAGTTGCGTTTTTGCAGGAAAATATCAAAAAAGAAGCCCTCCGGCGGTGCCGGAGGGAAATTCTTATTTCATGGAGGCGACGCCCTTGCGAACCAGCGCCCGGCGGAGCCGTGCTTCGGCCAGCCTGACTTCGGTTTCGGAGGCGGCGCCGTCGTGCAGCACCTTCTGCGCCCGCTGATAGGAGGCCTCCGCCCGATCGGTGTCGATTTCATCCGCCCACTCGAAGGTGGTGGGCACCAGCGTCACCGCGCCCTTGACCACGGACAGAATCCCGCCGATGCAGGCGGCGTACCGCTTCTTGCCGTCCAGAATTACGGTGGCGCGCCCCATGCCCAGCGGGGCTACGCAGTCGGTGTGGCCGGCCAGAACCCCCAGATCGCCGGAGGTGGTGCGGACGATGAGCTCCTCGGCCTGACCGTCGAATTCCAGACCGTCAGGGGTGACGATTTTCAGGGGAAAGGCGGTCATTTGCGCTCACCCTTCCACTTTTCCACCACGTCGTCGATGGTGCCGGCAAAGAGGAAGCAGGATTCGGGGATCTCGTCGTGCTTGCCCTCGATGATCTCCTGGAAGCCCCGGATGGTTTCCTTCAGGGGGACATATTTGCCCTGATAGCCGGTGAACTGCTCGGCTACATGGAAGGGCTGGGACAGGAACCGCTGCACCTTCCGGGCCCGGTTGACGGTCATCTTGTCCTCCTCGGAAAGCTCGTCCATGCCCATGATGGCGATGATGTCCTGCAGCTCCTTGTAGCGCTGGAGGATCCGCTGGACGGAACGGGCTACCTCGTAATGCTCCCGGCCCACGATTTCCGGGGACAGGATCCGGGAGGTGGAAGCCAGAGGATCCACGGCGGGGAAGATGCCCAGACTGGCGATGCTGCGCTCCAGCGCGGTGGTGGCGTCCAGATGGGCGAAGGTGGTGGCGGGGGCCGGGTCGGTGTAGTCGTCGGCGGGAACGTAGACCGCCTGCACCGAGGTGATGGAGCCGTTCTTGGTGGAGGTGATGCGCTCCTGGAGAGCGCCCATTTCGGTGGCCAGGGTGGGCTGGTAGCCCACGGCGGAGGGCATCCGTCCCAGCAGCGCCGAGACCTCGGAACCGGCCTGGGTGAAGCGGAAGATGTTGTCGATGAACAGCAGCACGTCCTGATGCTTCACATCCCGGAAGTACTCCGCCATGGTCAGACCGGAAAGGCCCACCCGCATACGGGCTCCGGGGGGCTCGTTCATCTGACCGAAGACCATGGCGGTCTTGCTGAAAACGCCGGACTCGGTCATTTCGGTGTACAGGTCATTGCCCTCACGGGTACGCTCGCCGACACCGGTGAACACGGAATAGCCGTTATGGGCGGTGGCGATGTTGTAGATCAGCTCCTGGATCAGAACGGTCTTGCCCACACCGGCGCCGCCGAACAGACCGATCTTGCCGCCCTTGGCGTAGGGGCAGATCAGGTCGATGACCTTGATTCCGGTTTCCAGAATCTCGGTGGCAGGCTCCTGCTCCTCGTAGGTGGGGGCAGGACGGTGGATGGGCCACTGATCGTCGCCCTGCACCGGCTCTTTGTTGTCGATGGGCTGACCCAGCAGGTTGAACACCCGGCCCAGGCAGGCATCGCCCACGGGAACCCGGATGGGGGACCCGGTGTCGGTGGCCTCGGTGCCGCGGGACAGACCGTCGGTGGAGCTCATGGCGACACAGCGGACCACATTGTCGCCGATGTGCTGGGCAACCTCTGCCACGATGGTATTGTCCCCATTGGGCACCTCAATGGCGTTCAGCAGCTGGGGAAGCTGATCGTCAGGGAAGCGAATGTCAAGAACAGGACCCATTACCTGGATCACCGTTCCTTTGGATTTCACCATTGGATTCAACTCCTTATATTGGAATGGGGGAGGAAAGCGTGAAATGACTCCCTCAGGAACCCGCCACAATCTCGGTGATTTCCTGGGTAATGGCGGCCTGACGGGCACGGTTGAACTTGAGACTCAGATCCGCGATCATGTC
>JAQXIT010000116.1 GCA_029007925.1 Bacillota bacterium
CTTCTGCACAGCAACAAGATGAAAGAGGTGAAGCTCTTTGAACCGCTCGGAGAGTAAATATTTCGCCACCGCCGCCCGTATGGATGAGGCGTTTTTGGAGCTTTTGGAAAAGAAGGGCTTTGCCTATATCACGGTGAAGGAAATCTGCGAAAGAGCAGGGGTCAACCGTTCTACCTTCTATCTGCACTACGAAACGGTGAATGAGCTTCTGGCAGGGAGCGCCCGATATATCATCGACAAACTCATTGCGAACATGCCGCAGGATACCACAGATTTCTTTGAAAAGCTGCAAACCCGTCCTCTGGAGGAATTGCACCTGATTACGCCGGAATACTTGAGGCCGTACTTGAATTTCATCAAAGAACACCGCCGTATCTTTCGCACTGCGGTTAATCATTCATCCGTCCTAGGGATGGATGACGCTTACCTTGCACTGAATTGCCATGTATTCAAGCCGATTCTGGATCGTTTTTACATTCCGCCGTCCAAGCAGCAATACATCATGCTATTCTATATCAACGGTCTCATGGGAGTCATCAATGAATGGCTGAAGGAGGACTGCAAGGATTCCGTCGAACACATCATTTCTGTGATGCAGATTTGCATTCCGCTTCACAAGCCATGAGAAGCACAGCAACAAATTGAAGTTTATTCATGATTTTCATTAAGATGTAAGGGTGTGCACCTTTTAACAATTCCTCGAACCTTTTAACGAAAGGTCGGCAGGGTGTGCATTTGGTATGAAAATTAGTCTTTATTGTTGTTCCGCGCTCCTAAGGCAAAATACTCCCTAAAATGGATACACACCATCTATTCTCAAAAACAGGAAGGCCTCCCGCAAAACTCTCTTTTGCAGGAGGTCTTTCTTTTTCGGTATCCTTATACCCGTTCCACCTTGATGGTGTTGGTATTGCCGGTCTGACCGTTGATGGGGCCGCCGGTCAGTACTACGTTGTCTCCGGGCTGCAGATTCAGCACCTTTTTCGCCCCGGCGAGACCATAATAGAACATAACATCCATGGAATTGAACTGCTCTGTCAGCAGCGGGGTGACGCTCCAGCTCAGAGACAGCTTTCGCCACACCTTTTTGTCCGTCGTCATGCCGATGATATCCACCGGGCAGCGGAAGCGGCTGACCATCATCGCGGTTTTTCCGGATACGGAGCAGACCACAATGCCCTTCGCATTGACATCAATGGCCATGGCGCAGGTGGCATGGGAAATGGCATCCAGATTGCTGCGGATGGGATACTCCGTGGTCAGGAAACGGCGGCGGTAGCTGATGTGCTGCTCGGTAAACTCCGCGATCTGCGCCATGCTCCGCACCGCTTCCACCGGGTACTTGCCCGCGGCGGACTCGCCGGAGAGCATGATGGCGGAGCTGCCGTCGTACACCGCGTTGGCTACATCGGAAATCTCCGCACGGGTAGGCCGGGGATTGTAGATCATGGATTCCAGCATCTCGGTGGCGGTAATCACCCGTTTGCCCAGCAGGCGGCATTTGCTGATCAGCAGCTTCTGAACCGAAGGAACTTCCACAAAGGGGATCTCCACGCCCAGATCGCCCCGGGCAATCATCACGCCGTCGCAAACCTGACAGATTTCCTCGATATTATCCACACCGGACTGATTCTCAATCTTGGCAATGATGTCGATTTTTTCACCGCCATGGGTGTCCAGAAACTCCCGCATATCCACCACGTCTTTTCGGGTGGAAACGAAGGAAGCGGCCACAAAATCCACATCGTTTTCAATGCCGAACAGCAGATCCGATTTATCCTGCTCCGACAGGTAGGGTCCGGTCATCACCTTATTGGGGAAGCACATACTTTTGCGGTTGCTCAGTTCACCGCCCACAACAACGCGGCAGACCGCATTGGCGCCGGACAGCTCCACCACCTCAAAAATTACCAGGCCATTGTTTACTAGAATCCGGTCGCCTACGGTCAGGTCGTGAATCAGGCCCTTGTAATTCACGGACACTCTGGTTTCGTCGCCCTCCACCTCTTCGGTGGTAAAGGTGAACCTGTCCCCTTCCTTCAGCGTCACTTTGCCGGAAGCAAAAGTACGGATCCGATACTCAGGGCCCTTAGTGTCCAGCATAATGGCAACGGGAAGATCCAGCTTTTCCCGAACCTTCTTCACCAAGTCCATTTTCTTTTTGTGTTCCTCATGGGTTCCATGAGAGAAGTTCATCCGGGCCACATTCATACCCGCCAGACACATCCGGGTCAGCACTTCTTCGCTTTCGCTGGCAGGGCCGATGGTGCAGATAATTTTCGTCTTTCTCACCGTGAATTACCTCCAAAGTATGATACATCAGCAAGATTCTACAGCGCGGCACCGTCTTTGTCAACCGTTTATTCCCGATGACCGCACAAAAGCCATGGAAAAGCAACACCTCCGGCCAGACCGGAGGTGTTTGAACAGAAATTACGGATTCAATTTCAGATCGTTATCTATCCGCGGAAGATCAAACACCACATTCACATGCGATGCGTCCGCAATATCCATCCCGGCAGGCGGTTCAATGAGAATATGCCACTGCGCCATATCGCTGGTGCCATACTCCGGCGCATCCATCCGAATATGGACGGTCAGTCCGCCTTTTTCCGGCTGTAAACCGGTAACGGTGTAGCGTACCGAGCCGCTGTTGGCCTCCACAAGCACCAGAAGCAGAATCCGATCCCGGAAATAGGCGTCATCATATCCTTTGGCGGCTTCCCGAAGCCCATCCAGCTGCCAGCGGCTCTGGTTGGTGTCACAATAATTCCCCAGTTCCTCCGCGGAACGGATCACCACCACCTTCGGATACTCCATACCGGGATGATACCCATTGGTGCGGATTGCCTGCGCCTGGAATCCCGGCGTCATGTCCGTATTCTCCCGAAGCCGGAAGGACAGCGTGGCGTCATGGTCGGGCATGGTGAAGGTGTATTCCCAGTGGGTATATTCCTCTCCCGTTTTCACGGCGGTTTGGGTTCCGATGCTGATGCCATCCAGGAGGGCTTCCAGATCCGTGTCGGTGAGGATCTCCGTCTTGATTGTTACGATCTCTCCGGCGGAGTAGCTGTTCTCCGGCTGCTCCAGCAGCCAGCCATCCGGGTCATTGACTGTCAGTGTGTAGCGCACCGGTTCCGTCCGGGTCTCCGGAACGGAAGTACCTATACCGGAGCTTTTACAGGACGTCAGCAGCATGGTCAGTGCCGCGGCGACCGCGATCCAGCCTGTTCGTTTCATCTGATTCATCCTTTCCATAGAGCACCGCGTTGATTCCGCGGGATAGACAGGCGGCCTTTTTGCATGAACATAATAGCACAAATCCCCACAAAAATCAAGGAAGACTGCCAAGCGCAAAAAATCCCTCCCGTTTCCGGGAGGGATACGCGGCATCATGACTTTTTTTCGGACACGGTACCGAAGTAGAATGCCGTAACCGTGGATACGATGACCATTACATTGTCGGCGGGGATCGCCCCCCGCAGGGACAGCACCGTAAAAACAGCAATCACCGCCAGGGTGACGATGGTCTTGACCTTGATCAGATTCGCCAGATTTTTCAGAAACTCCATACTCCCACCTCACTTCCCTGCCGCTTCCAGATCGCTGAGCCGGTGATTGATGACCTTGATCTGCTCCTCCACCACCGGCATCCGCTGGGCAAAATGGTTATGCTCCCGAACCTCCCGGGTCAGCTCCTCCAGCTTGGTGTCCGTCACCGCCTGAGCGGTGCGAATGGTATGCTCATTTTTTCTTGCCGTTGCCAGATTGGTCACAATCACTCCGGCCAGCGACAGCCCGCCGGTGACGAGGGCCACAACGATTGCTTCTCCCATACCGTCACCGATACCCCAGCAGGCGCGCCATGGTTTCCGCTTCCACGATCCCGTCGGGCTCCACTGCGTTATCGGTCTGGAACGCCAGAACGGCACGCTCCGTGTCCGGGCCAAAGCTGCCGTCGATGCCGTGAACGCCGCAGGAATAGCCTCTGCCGACGAGAAGCGCCTGCAACGCCGCAGTCTTTTCTCCTCTGCAGCCTCTGGCGATTCTCTGAAGCGTCAGGGAATAATCGCTGCCGGAATCCGTAAGACCGAACCACTGCGCAATCACCGCCGCTTCGGCTCCGGCCAGCCTTCGGAGATTCTCCTCCTCCAGCAGCCACCGGACACAGCG
>JAQXIT010000117.1 GCA_029007925.1 Bacillota bacterium
ACGGCTCTCCAGATTCTCGTTGACCTCCACTTCCATGTTGTAGAACTTGACCTCCACACCGTAGAGCAGCGTGTCGTCGTTGGCGGTGCCGGGAGCGACCTTGTCCAGCGCGTAGATCATCTCGATGATGCCGTCCAGCAGCCGTTTGGGCAGTACCAGGCTCAGATCGCCGGGAGTAGCGTTCAGGGTGGGTGTCACGAAGGAGTCCTGCATCCGGTCGGGTGTGGAGCGGCGTCCCCGGATCAGATCGCCGAAGCGCTGCACAATGACACCGCCGCCCAGCATATTGCTCAGACGGGCGATGCTCTCGCCGTATCCGTTGGAATCCTTGAAAGGCTCGGAGAAATGCTTGGCCACCAGCAGGGCAAAATTGGTATTCTCAGTCTGCTTGGCGGGATCCTCGTAGCTGTGGCCATTGACGGTGATGATGCCGTTGGTGTTCTCATTGACCACGGCACCTCTGGGATTCATGCAGAAGGTACGAACCAGATCGCCGTACTTTTCCGTCCGGTAGAGGATCTTGCTCTCATACAGCTCGTCGGTCAGATGGGAGAACACCTCCGCCGGCAGTTCCACCCGAACGCCGATGTCCACGCGGTTGCTCTTGGTGGCGATGCCGATGTCCCGGCAGACCTTCTCCATCCACTTACTGCCGATGCGTCCCACGGAAATCACGCACTGGCGGCAGGTATGAACCGTGCCGGCGCAGCGGATCTCGAAGCCGTCTTCGACGGGAGTCACCGTCTCCACGGGGGTATCGAAGAAGAACTCCACCTGATCCTTCAGTTCCTGATACAGGTTTTCCAGAACCACATAGTTGATGTCCGTACCCAGATGGCGCACCGAAGCGTCCAGCAGATGCAGGTCATTCTGGATGCACAGCTTCTTGAACTTGGTGCCGGCGGTGGAATACAGCTTGGTGCCGGCGCCACCGTGGCGCACGTTGATATCGTCCACATAGCGCATCAGCTCCAGTGCCTGCTTTTTGCCGATATACTCATACAGCGTGCCGCCGAAATCATTGGTAATGTTGTACTTTCCGTCGGAAAAGGCGCCGGCGCCGCCGAAACCGCTCATAATGGAGCAGCATTTGCAGCCGATGCAGGTCTTGATCTTTTCGCCGTCGATGGGGCAGCGGCGCTTGTTGAGCGCGTGTCCGGCCTCAAACACCGCCACTTTCAGCTCCGGACGCAGCCGGGTCAGCTCATAGGCGGAGTAGATACCGCCGGGTCCGGCACCGATAATGATAACGTCATAATTCATAAGGTTCCTCCCAATCAGCCCAGAGAGATGGAATACTGGATGGAAGAAACCACATCATTCTCCAGAATCACGGTCAGTACGCCGCCGTCCCGCTTGACCACGTAGGCATTGGCGCCGTTGAAAGCCGCCGCACCATAGGCGCTTTCCACCTGCGCCTTGGACGCGCCGATGCGGATGCCCTCATTGGTCTGGATGCTGTCATCCACGAACCAGAAGCCGTAGACAAAGTCCTTTCCGTCCTGGGGGTAGGTATCCAAATAGAAGCTGCCGTAGTAGTAGGTCTTGTCCAGGCCCTCAAAGGCGCAGCTTGTCTCCTCGGTATAGCTCTTGGGCTCCCCCAGCGCCGCCACAATGGGCTCGGCGGGTGCGTAAAGCCGGATCTCGGTTCCCTGATAGGTGAAGGAAAAGGCGTTTTCATGGCCGGGCTCAGTGGTGTCTGGGTTGGTGTTATTGGGTGTGCTGCTCTCGCTGCCGCCGGTTGTACAGGCCGCCAGACTCAGAAGCAGGCAAACCGCCAGCAGGCAGATCATGATCTTTTTCAATTTGTATCCCTCCGAATCAATTCGTTGTTTGCGCTTCCATGGCTTCCTTACGGGCGTAGTAGGTGTCCGCTTTGTTCTGCCAGAGGGCGCTGATTTGTGCGTCGCCCCGGTGATCCGGTACGCCGCACTGTTCCGACAGAATTTTGCCGAAGAAGGCCGACAGCTTTTCCGCGCCGTAGACATTCAGATGCAGTCCGGTGTCGTAGGTGTCGGCAGACCAGTCCAAGCCAATCTCCTCCTGATATTCCAGAAGGTTGAGATACAGCAGATTGTGGGCATCGGCATAATCCTGAATCTGGGCATCCCACTGCTCCCACCAGGTGGGGTAAAGGCTGGGCGCCTTAATCAGCACAAGCTGAGTGCCGTAGCTTTCACAAAGCTGTACCATTTTGTCGAGATAAGCATAGCTGTTTTCCCCGAAGGTGTAGTCCACCAGCGGGCGTTCCGCGTGGGGTGTGGTGTAGGGCTTGACGCCGGTCTGCATCAGGTAGCCGTTGTCGGAGACCACATCCCGGTGCAGCAGGTACTGAAAGTCCTCTTTTTCCAGTTGAGACCAGCGACTGTGGTACCGCAGCAGGGGGAACAGATAGCTGAACTCCCCTTCCCAGCTCCGCTCCTCCTGGGTCATGGAAGCCTGAATGGCGTTCCACTTGGCGCTTGACCAGCGCATGGTGTCCAGGGTCATGCGGTTGTAGGCCTCTCTCTGCTCCGAAGAACCGGTGCTCTGAGGGGTATCGTATTTCATGGAAAGCACGTTGAACACCATGACCCTGGGGGTCTCGTAACGGAAGGTCTCCTCCATCAGGTAGTAGGACTGCCAGATGGTCTGCTGGGCGCTGCCCCGGATGTAGGAGGTGATGCCGTACTGCTCCCACAGGGTAATGGGCGAGAAATTTTCGTATACCTCGCAGTCGCCGATAAAAATCACGTCGTTGCCGCCGGCATTGGCGTAGTATTCCCCGATAAGGGCGCCTTCCTTGCTCCGGGTCATGTATTTGGGTACCAGCAGAGCCTGCAGAAGCCACAGCAGGGCAAGGCATACAAGCACGGCGGCGCACAGAAGAATCTTGGATTTCTTTTTCATGGCCGCCTCCTAAAACCCGGTGTAGATGAAGCTGCTGGCATTGTAACCGATGCCATAGCTGCCCATCAACAGTACGATCACCAGCAGCAGAAAGATCAGGCAGTAACGAAGGGCCGTGCTGCCCTGCAGCAGCTCCCGGACGTTTCCCTTCTTCTCCTGCACCAGACTGACAGCCAGCATCAGAGCGCAGCCGCCGGCCAGAATGCCGTAGTCCAGTCCGGTGAGCCCCAGCTTCATCAGCGTGCCGTCCCACAGAATATGGAAATTGAAGGTGGTGAACAGGGATCCCAGCCGGACGAAGTAGTTCCCCACATGGGGAAACAGATCACAGGCGCGGATCAGATTCATCAGCAGGAACATCCGCAGGATCTCGAAGCCGCCGTACCATCTTTTTTCCTTCAGATGGAAGCGGTTGTGGAACCGCTCGTACAGCGGCGACAGCTCCTCAGACACTACGATCACGAAGCAGTTCAGCATGCCCCACACCACAAAATTGGGGGTCAGGCCGTGCCAGATGCCGGTGACGAACCAGGTGGCCACGGAGGCCACATACACCGGCAGCCGCTTGCCGAAATTACCCAGCTTTTTCCGGGCGGATTTGCTCAGCTTCAGCATGGGCTGGCTGACGGATATGGGGTAGAAAATGTAATCCTTCATCCATTCTCCCAGAGAAATATGCCATCGGCGCCAGTATTCGGCAATATTCTTGGAGAAGTAGGGGCGGATGAAGTTTTCGGGCATGGTGATCCCCAGCGCCTGCGCCAGACCCACGGTCACATCGATGCCGCCGGTGAAATCGCCATAGATCTGAACGGCGTAGAAAACCGTCAGCACCAGGAACGACACACCGGTATACTCCGGCGCCCGCAGGGCAATGACCGCCGCGGCAATCCGGTCGGCGATGACCAACTTCTTGAAGTAGCCCCAGAGCATCCGCTGGAGGCCGAAGGAAACCTGCCGTCCGTCAAAGGGATGGGGGGCATAGAGCTGGGGCGCCAACTGGCCGAATTTGCTGATGGGGCCCTGCACGAGCTGGGGAAAGAAGGACACAAACAGGGCGATCTTCAGCGGATTGCGCTCCGCTTTCGCGGTCTCCCGGTATACATCCACCACATAGCCCATACTCTGGAACATATAGAAAGAGATGCCCAGAGGCAGACCCAGCGTCAGGAAGGAAAAGGTTCCGCTTCCGGCGGCGGTGCGAAGCGGATCCACAAGGCAGGCCTTGCACAGCCCCAGAATGGTGAAATTCATCACGAGACACAGCACCAGAAAGACCCGGTTGGTCTTTTTGACGCCGGCTTTATAGCTTTTCCGCTGCTCCCGGGTGAGGCTTTCCTTGTTTTCCGCCAGAAATCCCGCCTGCTTCCGCAGGTTCCGATCCATGAGCATGGTGGCGCCGTAGGTAGTCAGGGTGGTGAACAGGATGAACGCCAGATACTCCACCCCCGCCCACAGATAAAACAGGTAGCTGGCAGCCAGCAGCAGGAGCCACTGACCCTTCCGGGGAATGAGGTAATACGCAATCAGCAGCAGCGCCGCGAACAGCAGAAAGCTGACGGATACGATCTGCATCTTATTCTTCCATCAGCCGCTCCACCAGTGCCCAGAGGGCTTTGGCGGAGTTGAAATTCTCGGGAATCAGTTCCTCCGCGGGGATGGCCACGTCATACTCGGCATCGATCTCCGCCACGATGGTCACGATATCGAAGGAGTCCAGAATCTTGTCGTCGATCAGGCGCTCCTCCGTCTCAAAATCCACCTCGGGATGCAGTTCGTTCAGAATTTCCAACAGTTTTTCCATGGTTTTTCTCCTTTAATCCTTGTTTTCCCGGTACCACGCCTTCAGAAGGTTGCGATCAATCTTGCCGTTGGGGGTCAGGGGCATGGCGTCCAGCGGCTTGATGACATGGGGTACCATGTATCTGGGCAGCTTTTCCCGGATGTAGGCCGCCATATCGCCGGGCGTGAGCTGGCCCACATAGTACAGGACAATCTTCTTTTTCTCGGAATCGAAAATGCAGCAGGCGCTGGCAACGGCCTCGTGCATATTCACGATGACCTCAATCTCCCCCAGCTCGATCCGGTGACCCATGTGCTTGATCTGAAAATCCTTCCGGGACAGGAACACCAGTTCGCCCCGCTCGTTGTACTTGCCCAGATCGCCGGTACGGTAGATCCGCTCGGGGTACAGTTTGTTCAGGGGATTCTGGACGAAAGCCTCGGCGGTTTTCTCGGGATTGCAGTAGTACCCCAGAGTCAGCCGGGTGCCCCGGATGCAGATCTCCCCCTGCTCCCCCGGTGCGGGGATCCGGTCGTTCTCATCCAGCAGCAGGATCTCCGTGTTGCGGAAGGGACGGCCGATGGGCATGGTTTCATCCATGCCGAATTCCCGGTCCACCTCGTAGTAGCAGCAGATGCCGGTGGTTTCCGTGGGGCCGTAGAGATTGATGAACCGGGCGTTGGGCAGCGCCGCACGCCACAGGTTGAACTGCTTGATGGGAAACACCTCGCTGGCGAAGGCGATGGTGTGGAGATATTCCGGCTTCACCTTTTCAAAGGTGCGCAGGGAGGAAATCATGGTCAGCGCCGACACCACCCAGCACAGCGTATTAATCCGGTACCGGTTCAGAAATTCCACCAGCTTCACCGGGAACAGGAAGAGCTGCTTGGGGATGATATAGGTGGTGGCGCCGAATTTCAGCGTGGGGAGGATCTCCTTGAGACAGGCGTCAAAATACAGGGGCGTCTGGTTGCCGAAAACCGTGTTTTCGTTGAATTTCAGCACCGGGCAAAGCTGTTCGATATAATCCAGCACCGAACGGTGGCAGGCCATGACGCCCTTGGGGATGCCGGTGGAGCCGGAGGTGAATACGATATAAATCGGATCCGTATCGATCTGCCGGTCGCGGATCCGCGCCAGCGCGTCCTCATCGATGCTTCCGAAGGCCATATCTTCATACCGGAAAATTCGGCCCGAAAAGGCCATCTCCTCCGCCATAGGCCGGGTGGTCTCGTCACAGATCATGGCGCCGGGCTGCAAGGTGCGGAAAATCAGCTCAATGCGATGGCGGGGCATTTCCTCGTCCAGAGGGACATAATAGTTGCCGCCGTAGACGGCACCCAGGAACGCGGCGATGGTGCGGGGATGCTTCTTCATGAACACCACCACCGGCTGCTTGCAGAAGCCCTCCCGGTTCAGGAAGGAGCCGATGGCGCGAGCCTGATCGGAAACCTGTCGGAAGGTAAGCGCCGTGTCCTCATTGGCAAAGGCCACCTTGTCCGGCAGCCGTTCCACGGTGCGCTCCAGATATTCCAAAATATTGGTCTGCATGGGTATCAGCTTCTTTCATCGGGTAATCAAATCACGGCAGCAGGGCTTCAGCGGTTTGCCGCACTGGATGACGGCCTGCTGGGCCAGCACCTCCATGGCATCCACGAAGCCCGGGCCGATGTCATAGTCCCGCTTAATCAGGGACAGCTCGGTGCAGCCGAGAATTATGGCCTGGGCGCCGCCGCTCCGCAGCTCGTCTGCCACCGCGTGAAAACGGGACATATCCACAGGAACGCCCGCTTTGATATTGTCGAAAATCAGGCTCATCACATCCGCCTGCCGCTGGGGGCCGGGAACCAGCGCCTCGATGCCGCAGTTTTCCAGCTCCCGGCGGAAAACGCCGGAGCGGACGGTGCCGTCGGTGGCCAGAATGCCGGCTTTGGTGATGCCCCGCTCCCTCAGGTGCTCCGCCGTCTCCCGGACGCCGTTGATCACCGGAACGGGGATCCCGTCAGCCAGCTCCCGGTAGAAATAATGGGCTGTCACACAGGGAATGGCGATCCGCTCCACGCCCTGAGCTGCCAGCAGTCGGCCGATCCGAAGCATCTCCGGCAGAGGGTTTTCCCGGCTGTTGTCCAGAATATACCGGGTTCTGTCCGGGATGGAGGGGGCGCTGTAAATAATCATTTCCAAATGCTGCTGATCGGTTCGGGCATCGGTCATGGCGGTGACCAGCTCCATGAAGTAGGCCGTGGCCAGCGGGCCAAGGCCGCCGATGACTCCCAGCAGCCGCTTGTCCGGGGCGCTCATGGGGCTTCCTCCGGCGTAGCGGGATAGAGGGACTTATCCCGGTTGAAGCAGTTGTTGTGGGTAGCGGAGTATTCGTCCATATAGGCATCCGTCACCAGGCACAGCGAGACATAATCCACCCGGGGCGTGGTGTCCACATGGTAGTAGGTCTTGCCGCCGTCGATGCTGACCAGGCTCCAGTAGTGGTTGGAGTCGCCCTCGTAGTTCTTCACCTTCACAACGTCGATGTTGGGGATCTCCAGCCGATCCAGCATCAGCTTGCACAGGGCATAGTAGTTGAAGCAGTCGCCCTGCCGCTGGGTCATCATCACATGAGCAGCCTGCATCCAGTCGGACTTGTCGGAATGGTTGATATAACCGCAGTTGGTGCGGATCCAGGTATAGATTGCCCACACCTGATTGGAGGTGGTCATATCATCCGAAATAATCTCATCCAGGATGGCGTCCACCTCCTGATAGATCACATCGTAGGAAACATAGTTTTCCTTCTTCTCCAGCACCGTGACGGTGGCCGAAGCGGTAGCTGCATTCCCGGCAAAATCCGTGGCGGTATAAATCACCGGATACACCCCGGGAACCGCCAGATTGACGGCGCTGCTGTCCACGCTTAGGCTGGGGGCCGTGTCCTCGTTGTCCGTGACGGACACGCCGCTCATATAGGAGACGCTGTCGCCCTGATACACGATCTTATCGGCAACGCCCGTAATCACCGGAGCCTCCCGGTCGACCAGAAGCGTGAGAACGGCCTGAAGCTCGGTGGAATTGCCGCTGGTATCCGTTAGAACCACGGTGACGGTCTGTTCTCCGGACAGCTCCGGATTCGGTTCCGTGCGGTAGCAGATGGTAACGTCGGTGGCATCCCGGTATTCCGAGACAAATTCCGCCGCAGCGGGCAACTTCCCGCCCACGGCAGTCAGATTCCGCACCGTCCCGGAAGGCGCGGTGGTATCCACCACCCGGATGCTGGCAGTGCGTACCTTCCCGTTGCAGGACAGGTACACGGAGTAAGTGCCGGGGACATCGGTTCGAACCTGAGCGGTATCGGAGAAATAAAGAATCTCCGCGTCGGATTCCTCCGCCAGAAAGCGCTCCGGCGCCGGCAGCGAATCCCCTGCCTCCACGGTAAGCTCCGAAAAAAGCCGAACCTCCGACGTTTTCCGGGCGAACAGCAGAAGAGCTGCCAGCACCACCACGAGAAACACAATCAAAACAATCAACCCGGAGCGCCCTTTTCTGCGCCGGGATCTTCTCACATAGCTTGCCATAATAATCTCCATCGAATTCGGTGTCCCCTGAGGGAAACCGGACAGTTTTAACCCGGAATTCCAGGGGTATGGCGCCAATGCGCATACCAACATAGCTTAAATTATACCGCGAAACAGCCTGCAAATCAAGTGGCTGTGTATGGAAAACGAAAAAATAGTCGCCGCCATGAATCGCGCCCCATTCACCCGGCCGGAAAACTCCGGCGAAGCAAATGGGGCGCGGTATTCCGCGTATGCAATTTCAGTCCTCGGGGAAGAGCTGCTGACGGCAATACTTGATAATGGCGCTTCTGGTGATGATGCCGATAAAGGTATCCTTATCGTCCACAACGGGAACAAAATTCTGGGTGCTGGCTCTCTCCACCAGATCCTGCATGGAGGTGGTGACCCGCACCGGCACATTGTCCTTCCGACGGGAGATTTCCATGATCCGGTGGGCTTCCGCCTGACGGATGTCCATGTAGCACATATTTTTCAGGCCCCACATCAGATCCCCCTCCGTCAGGGTCCCCCGGTATTCTCCCCGGCGGTTGAGAATGGGCAGGGCGGCGTAGCCTGCGGTTTCCATTTTCTCCAAAGCCTGCCGCATGGTGTAGTCATCGTACAGAAAATCGCACAAAGCTTTCGGTGTCAGAAAAAACAGTATGTTATTCATATGGGCTCCTTTTCTCACAGTCGCGGACGGTTTTCCCCGTCCTTGTATATTATAGCACATTGGGAGCCGGATAGCATGAAAATTTATTGTAAACAACGGTTTCGGGCGCCGAATTTTTCCTTCTTATTTTGTGCATTTCTTCCAAATTATGTACGGAATTGAAATTCGGAACCATCAAAAGTAGCAAAATAATCCTGCGGCGTTTCCGCTCTGCGGATCAGCCGGAAGCTGCCGTCCTCCCGCAGGAGGACTTCCGCGGAACGGAGCTTGCCGTTGTAATTGTAGCCCATGGAGAAACCGTGGGCGCCGGTGTCGTGGATGACCACCAGATCCCCCACATCGATACCCGGCAGGCTGCGCTCGATAGCGAATTTGTCGTTGTTTTCGCAGAGGCCTCCGGTCACGTCGTAGACATGGTCGAGAATCGCGTTCTCCTTGCCCAGCACGGTGATATGGTGATAGGCGCCGTACATGGCCGGCCGCATCAGGTTGGCGGCGCAGGCATCCAGCCCCACATACTCCCGGTAGATATGCTTCTTATGCAGCACCGTGGACACCAGATGCCCATAGGGTGCCAGCATGAACCGCCCCAGCTCCGTGAAAATCGCCACGTCGTCCATGCCGTTGGCGGTCAGGATCCGCTCATACTGACGCCGGACGCCCTCGCCAATGACGGCGATATCACACTTGGGCTGCTCCGGCCGGTAGTCCACGCCGATGCCGCCGGAGAGATTCACGAAGGAAATGTGGGCGCCGGTGGCGCTGCGCAGACGCACCGCCAGCCGGAACAGATTGGCCGCCAGTTCCGGGTAATACTCGTTGCTGCAGGCGTTGGAGGCCAGAAGCGCGTGGATACCGAAGTGCCGGGTTCCCAGCGCCATCAGCCGGCTGATGGCACCGGCCATCTGATCCTCAGTCATGCCGTATTTGGCATCCCGGGGCATATCCATAATGGTATTGCCCAGACTGAAGGAGCCGCCGGGATTGTAGCGCAGGCACACCGTCTCCGGCACCTGCCCGGCGATCCGGTTCAGAAATTCCACATGGGTGGCATCGTCCAGATTGATGTAAGCGCCCAGCTCGCAGGCCTTGCGCATATCCGGCTCCGGGGTTACATTGGAGGAGAACATGATCTCATGGCCGGTGATGCCCACTGCTTCCGCCAGCAGAAGCTCCGTATAGGTGGCGCAGTCGCAGCCGCAGCCCTCCTCATGAAGGATCCGCAGGATGTAGGGGTTGGGCGTCGCCTTCACGGCAAAGTATTCCTTGAAGCCCGGATTCCAGGCGAACGCGGCCTTCAGCGCCCGGGCATTGGCGCGGATGCCGGCCTCATCATAAATATGGAAGGGCGTAGGAATCTCGGCGGCGATCCGGCGTGCCTGTTCCAGGGTCAGGAAAGGGGTTTTCTTCATCTCATTACCTCGCAAAAAACGGCTCCGGCGTCTTTTTGCCGGGAAACCGCAAAATAAAATGCCCCGTGTCGGAGCGACACAGGGCATAACATCCGTTTCCCTCCATGTCAGCGCTCCATCCAAACGGATGACAGTCCCGCGCATATTCTGCGCAAGCCCAGAAAGCGCCGTTTGGCACCGGACGCTCCCTTCGGCGAGCTTCCCTTTCCCGCCCCGGCATTTGCCGATCCGGAACGGTACTGATGAAGTCCGCAACCTCAGTCATGGTTACGACTGCATTCTAGCCGACCCGGCGGCATTTGTCAACCCCTTTTCTGCTCTTCTGGCGGTAGAATTCCGGTTCTCCCGCTCTTCGAGAGAAAAAACCGCGCCGTAGGGACATTTTTAGCCGGGAACGTGATAGAATGTTACCATCCCGGCAGTGAAAGGACATATCTCATGAAACGAACCAAGCTATCCAGCCGCCCTCTCCCGGACTACACGAAGGGCGAAGAAATCATGAACATGGTCACCCATATCGTCGGCGGCGGATTTTCCGTTCTGGCGCTGGTGCTGTGCGTAATCCGCGCGGCTCTGCGGTCGGATGCCTGCGGTGTCGTGGCCTCCGTCATCTACGGCGTGTGTATGATCGCCCTGTACACCATGTCCAGCGTCTACCATGGTCTGCGCCCGGGTACGGGCAAGCGGGTCATGCAGGTGCTGGATCACTGCACCATATACTTTCTCATCGCCGGCACCTATACCGTCGTGGCGCTGGCAGGAATCCGGCCGGTCTATCCCGCCATCGGCTGGGGATTGTTCATTTTCGAGTGGGCGCTGACCGCGGTGGCCGTCACCCTCACCGCCATCGATCTGAAGAAATTCAATGTGTTCTCCATGATCTGCTATATTGGCATGGGCTGGGCGATACTTCCCTTTCTGAAGCAGACTCTGGAGGTTTTGACCGTACCCGGCTTTTTGTACCTGCTGTTCGGCGGCATTGCCTATACGGTGGGCGCCATTCTCTACGGCATCGGCTCCAAAAAGCGGTGGTTCCACTGCGTGTTCCACATCTTCGTGGTACTCGGCAGCGTACTGCAGTTCCTGAGCGTTTTCTTCTACGCGCTGTGAAGCCGCTCCTGTCCCGAAAAAACGCACCCGGATTCGGGTGCGTTTAATCGTTGCGTATGGTATCCGCTCTCGGATAGGGTTTCTTCTCGTCCGTCAGTCCGGCCAGATAGTCCATGCTGGTGTCCAGCGCAATGGCCAGCCTGCGGCACTGTTCAAACGTAAAATACCGTTTTCCGCTTTCAATTTTGGAGTAGTCACTCTGGTCAATACCGGTCAGCATCTGAACCTTAACCTGAGTATACCCTTTTTCCTTGCGCAGTTGTCTGATTCTGCTCATAACATCACCTGACGCTATTATGTCAAATTTCCCTATTGTATTTAGGGATCCTCCGGAGAAATATGTCTTAAGCCGTGCGTATGATCTTTGTGAAGGCTGCGGTGAGTGGAAACGGGTTATTATCCGGCTTCGTTGGCTCTGTTGGTTTTGCAGTCTGTTTCATCGGCGAAAAAACGCACCCGGATTCGGGTGCGTTTTGCTTATTCCTGGTCTTCCCTGTGGGCATCGAACATGGTCACAGCTTCGGCCTCGCCGATTTCCCGGCCTTCCATGCAGGCGGTGAACTGGGCGCCGGTCATGGTCTCATGCGCCAGCAGGAAATCCGCAACCTGCCGCAGCTTGTCCTCGTTCTGCTTCAGCAGCTCGGCGCAGCGGCCGTAGGCCCGGTCGATCAGAGCCTTCACCTCGTCGTCGATGGTGCCGGCCACCTTTTCGGAATAGCTTTTGGTCTTTTCAAAGTCCCGGCCAATGAACACCTCACCGTCGCTGAGGTAGGACACGGTTCCCAGTGCCTCACACATACCGTAGCGGGCCACCATGTCCCGGGCCAGCTTGGATACCCGGTCGATGTCGTTGGACGCGCCCACGGAGATATCCCCCAGAAACAGCGCTTCGGCAACACGTCCGCCCAGAAGGCTCACAATCTCCTCGTACATCTGATTGCGGGTCATGTTGGAGGAATCGTCGCTGGGAATGTGCCACGTGGCTCCCAGATACCCGCCCCGGGGGACGATGGTGATCTGCAGCACCGGATCCTGAGTGGGCAGGAAGTACATGGCCACCGCGTGACCCGCCTCGTGGATGGCGGTGACCTCCAGATCCTTCCGGTTGGCCACCCGGCTCTTCTTCTCCGGGCCGGCCATGATCTTCATGATGGCATCGTTCAGATCCGTCATATTCAGCGCCGGACGGTTGTCCCGGGCGGCGGCAATGGCGGCCTCATTAAGCAGGTTGCTCAGATCCGCACCGGTGAAGCCTACGGTGGAGCGTGCCACCAGCTTCAGATCCACATCGCCGTCCAGTTTCTTGTTTCTGGCGTGCACCTTCAGGATCTCTTCCCTGCCCTTCACATCGGGCTTGCCCACATAGATCTGCCGGTCAAACCGGCCGGGGCGCAGCAGCGCCGGATCCAGAATGTCGGGACGGTTGGTGGCGGCCAGAACAATCACGCCCTCGGTGCGGCCGAAGCCGTCCATTTCCACCAGAAGCTGGTTCAGGGTCTGCTCCTTTTCGTCATGCCCGCCGCCGAGGCCGGAACCGCGCTTGCGTCCCACGGCGTCGATCTCGTCAATGAAGATGATAGCAGGCGCGATCCGCTTTGCCTGTTCAAACAGATCCCGGACACGGCTGGCACCCACGCCCACATACAGCTCCACAAAGTCGGAGCCGGAGATGGACAGGAACTGTACGTCCGCCTCGCCGGCCACTGCCCGGGCAAGGAGGGTCTTGCCGGTACCCGGAGGGCCCACCAGCAGCAGTCCGTGGGGAATTCTGGCGCCGATCTGGGTGTACTTCTTGGGATCCCGGAGGAAATCCACCACTTCCTGCAGCTCCGCCTTCTCCTCGTCGGCACCGGCTACATCGTCGAAAGTTACCTTTTTCCCGTCGGGGACGCCCAGCACCGTCCGCGCCTTGCCGAAGTTGGCCATAGCGTTGTTGCCGTTCAGTCTGCCCATGAGGAACACCCAGATCACGAGGAGCAGGAGCCCCACAATCAGCAGCGGAATAATCAGATCATAGGTAGAAAAGCCCCTCTGAGGCAGAAAATCGTAGCTTTCCAGCACGCCGCTTTCTGCCTGTGCCTGAATGGTGTCCCGCATCTCCTGACGGAAGCTGTCCACGTCCGCCAACCGGCAGGTCAGATTGGTTTTCCCAAGGTACGGATTGTGGAGCTGCAGCATGATCTTCTGACCGCTGACGGTGAAGCTCTTCACCTGTTCGTTTTCAAACATCTCCACGATCTGGGAATAGGTCAGCGTGTCCGTACCGTCGCCGAACACACCCAGCACCCAGGCAAAAAGCAGCAGCAGGACGGCGGCATAGAGGAGAATGGGAAGAAGATTTCGTTTTTTCAAGATGGGTACTCCTTAATGTTCATATACTTCCGGCTTCAGAATGCCTACATAGGGCAGATTCCGGTAGTGTTCCTTGTAATCCAGCCCGTAGCCCACCACGAAGGCGTTGGGCACCGTGAAGCCGACGTAATCCGCCTGCAGCGTGACGCCGGGACTGCGGCGGGAGGGCTTATCCAGCAGCGTGCAGATCTTCAGGGAGGCCGGCTTCTTGGACAGCAAGTGGCTCCGGACAAAGTTCAGGGAATTGCCGGTGTCGAAAATGTCCTCCAGAATCAGCACATGGCGGCCCCGGATATCCGCCGTCACGTCCCGCCGCACCACCATGCTGCCGGTGGAGTCGGTTCCCTCGTAGGAGGAAATCCACATAAAGTCCATCTGGCAGGGCACTTTGATCTGGCGGATCATATCCGCGTAGAAGATCACCACACCCTTCAGCACACCGATAATCACGGGATCCTTACCGGCATATTCCTCCGTCAGAATCCGTCCCAGCTCCCGAATCCGGGATTGGATCTGCTCCTCGGTGAGCAGTATTTCCTGAATATTCTCTTCCATCTTGAAGCCTCCATATTTATGGTTGCATAATTTCAAACCGAATTTGGATTCCGGGCGGTGCCTGCGGCACCCGATCCAAATTGACGCCGATGCCGCAGATACCCAGAACGCCGGCGTCGTCCGCCAGTACCGGGATCCGAAGCCGCCGGTCGGCAGGGATTTTCCGGTCGATGAACAATTTTTTGACGGATTTGGTTCCGCCGGACAGCCGGATCTCATCTCCGGCCTGACGGCACCGCACAACGACGGCGCCCACCGGCGCCACGGTAAAAGTCAATGGGGTTTGGACGATCTCCTCCGCCGGTTCCGCGATGACCCGCAGTCCCAGCTCCGGCAACTCCGCCGTCCCCGGAAGGAGCAGAGTCACGGATGACAGAGGCGCCTCAGGCGGCAATGCCTCCATCCGGTGGTAGTTACGCCGGATGGTCACGCCACCGGGAAACCGGGCCGACGCTGAGGGCTTCTCGGAAAAGATCAGCCGCTCCGCCAGGGTGATATGCTGTGCTTCCGGCTCCCGGACGCCGTTTTCTTTCAGAAACCGTTCCAGCATCCGTCCCCGGACGGCAGATGGCAGTGTGCGCAGAGTCTGGACGTCCGGCAGCGTGTCGAAGCGGGCCAAGTCGGACAGCGCCTCCTCATCCTGCCGCAGCCGCAGCGCCATGGCGGACAGGTTTTTCGCCAGTTTCGGGTTTTCCGCAGTCAGCAGGGGCATGACGGAGTGCCGCAGACGGTTTCGCAGGAAAGCATCGGTGTCGTTGGAGCTGTCATCGATATGCGGAATATGGTATTCCTCCAGAAAAGCCGTCACCTGACGCCGGGTCACCCCCAGCATGGGGCGGATCAGCCGTCCGTTGACCGGCGCGATGGCGCCCAGCCCCTTCAGGCCGGTACCCCGAACCAGATGCAGCAGGACGGTTTCGGCATTATCATCGGCGGTGTGGGCCGTGGCGATCCAGCCGGGCCGCGTATGGAGGAAGGCATATCTTGCCTCCCGGGCAGCGGCTTCCAGTCCCTTTTTCCCGGCGGTTACCGTCCCGGCGCCTACGGTCAGCGGGATATCGTATCGTCTGCAGAATTCCCGAACGAAGTTCTCGTCCCGGAGGGACTCCCCGCCCCGGAGGCCGTGATTGAAATGGGCTGCCTCCAGTCGGATTCCCAAAGGTTCCCGCAGCAAATACACCGCCCACAGCAGCGCCATGGAATCCGCACCGCCGGAAACGGCACAGACCACCCTATCGCCGGGGCGTGTCATCTCCCGGAGCCGCGCCTTGACCTCATTCAGCATGCTTCCACTCCCGGTCGGAGAAGAGCTGATACTGGGGGATCCACTGCAGCTTCACGGTGCCGGTTTCGCCGTGGCGGTTTTTGGAGACAATGCACTCCGCCACGCCCTTTTCCTCGGTATTTTCATTATAATATTCGTCACGGTACAGAAAGATCACTTCGTCGGCGTCCTGCTCGATGGCGCCGGACTCCCGAAGGTCGGACATGATGGGGCGCTTGTCGGTTCGGCTCTCCACCGCACGGGACAACTGGCTCAGGCAGATCACGGGGATGTTCAGCTCCTTGGCCATAATTTTCAGCGCCCGGGAGATCTCGCCCACCACCTGCACCCGGTTGTCGCCGGCCTTGGTGTAGCCGGAGCCGGTCATTAGCTGCAGGTAGTCGATGATGACCAG
The DNA here is from genome assembly GCA_029007925.1 of Bacillota bacterium. Taxonomy (GTDB): domain Bacteria; phylum Bacillota; class Clostridia; order Oscillospirales; family Oscillospiraceae; genus Faecousia. The sequence goes on from JAQXIT010000117.1 coordinate 16,002, forward strand.
CCCCAGATTGTCCAGACGGCGGCACTTGGCGTTGATCTCCGCCACGGTCACCGAAGGATTGTCGTCGATACGGATATCGGTCTGGCTCAGGGCGGCGGAGGCCATGCACAGCTTGCTCCACTCCTCCTCGGAGAGTTTGCCCGTAGCCATTTTCTTGCTGTCCACAAAGCTCTCGGAGGCCAGCAGACGCATGGCAAGCTGTTCCCGGGACATTTCCAGGTTGAAGATTGCTACGGTCTTTTTGTATTTTTTCGCCACATTCAGCCCCAGGTTCAGGGCAAAGGCGGATTTACCCATGGCCGGACGGGCGGCCACCAGAACCAAATCGGACTTGTTCAGGCCGTTGATCTTCATATCCAGATCCCGCAAGCCCGTGGAAAGGCCGGGAATGGCGGAATCGGACTGGCTCAGCTCGGTCAGGTGATCGAACACCTTATGCAGTACGGTGCCGACGTGCTCCAGGGAGTCGCCCCGCTCGCCCTTGCGAAGGGCGTAGATCTTCTTCTCCGCGGTTTCCAGAATCTCCGCGGGGGTGCCGACCTGAGAGTAGGCCGTTTCCTCGATCTCTCCCGCGGCCTGCGCCAGCGCCCGGAGCATGGACTTGTCCCGGACGATGCCCGCGTAGCGTACCGCGTTGGCGGCGGTGGGGGTGATCTCCATGAGCTGCATGATGTAGTCTCTGGAGTTGTCCCGGTAGACGCCGACCTCCCGCATTTTTTCCAGCACCGTAACCGGATCGATGGACTGGGAGAAATTGAACATGGTATAGATGGCCTCATAGATCTCCCGGTTCTGCTGCAGATGGAAATCCTCCGGCCGCAGGATACCGATCACGTCGGAAACGCACCGGCTGTCGATCAGGATGGAGCCCAGCACCGCCTGTTCAGCCTCCAGTGACTGGGGCATCTGACGGCTCAGCAATTCCTCGTCCATGCTTTTTCTCTCCTCTCTTCGGACGCTTTCCTCCGGTTTTACGCTTCCTCGATCTTTACGGTCAACGGGGCGGTGATCTCATAGCCCAGCCTGCACTGCACCGTATAGGTTCCCACGTTCTTGATGGGGTCGGAAATGACAATCTTCCGCTTGTCCAGCTTGATGCCGCCGTTTTTGGCCAGCGCGTCGGCAATCTCCTGATTGGTGACGGATCCGAAGAGCCGTCCCGCGCCGCCGCCCTTGGCGGTGACGGTGAGGGTCATCTCCCGCAGCTTCCTGGAGATTTCCAGTGCCTCGGCCTTTTCCCGGGCGATACGCTCCTGCGTGGCCTTGTCGTTCATTTTCATGGTATTGATGGCATCGGGGGTTGCCTCGATGGCCAGCTTTCTGGGCAGCATGAAGTTGCGGGCGTAGCCGTCGGAAACCTCCAGAAGCTGTCCCTTCTTGCCCTTGCCCTTCACATCCTGCAAAAGAATCACTTTCATAATCTAAAATCCTCCATGAATCCATACTTGCGCGGGCAGAACCGCCCGCCGGGGTTAACTCTCGAAGAACCGGTCGATGGATGCCACCAACCGATCCAATGCCTCCTTGACCGTGGCATTCCTGACCTGGGCGCCGGCTGTGGCGGTGTTGCCGCCGCCGCCCAGAGGCTCCAGAATCATCTGCACATTGGCGTCGCCGATGGAGCGGGCGGAAATGTAGACACAGTCTCCGTCCGGGTACAGCACAAAGGAAGCGGTAATGCCGGAAATATCCAGCAGCTCATCCGCCGCCTGGGCGGCCAGAGGCCGGGAAGTGCTGGTGTTCAGAGCGGCGATGGCGATCTCCTGCCGGTACAGCCGGGCGGACTTGATGATCTGGTATTTTGCCATGGTGTCCTGGAAATCGCTCTGCAGCAGCTTTTTGACCTCCACGGTATCGGCGCCCCACTGCCGCAGCACGGCCGCCGCCTCGAAGGTGCGCTCGCCGGTGCGGACGTTGAAGCTCTTGGTGTCCAGGAAAATGCCCGCCAGCAGGCTCTTGCTCTCAATGGGCAGAATGTCCGCCTTTTCCACGGCATACTGCAGCAGCTCCGTCACCAGCTCCGAAGCGGAGGAGGCGTAGGGCTCATGGAGATTCAGCACCACCGGATTGATATAATCCGCCGCCCGGCGGTGGTGATCCACCACACAGACCTTGGAAACGGACTCCAGCAGCGCTTTGCTCTCCACCTGATCGGGACGGTTGGTGTCCACCACGATGAGGGTGCAGTGGCTGTCGCACAGCAGCAGCGCTTCCTGACCGGAGATGAACACATCCCGGTATTCCGGCACGGCGCGGATCTCCTGCACCAGATTCTGGGCGGCGTTGTTTTCCACGTCCAGGACGATGTAGGCTTTCCTCCCCTTCTTGCGGCACATACAGCTAATGCCCATGGCGGCACCCACTGCGTCCAGATCCGCGTTCTTATGCCCCATGATGAACACCTGGCTGCTCTGTCCGATGAGTTCCATCATGGAATTGGAAGTGACACGGGATTTTACCTTGCTCCTGCGGTCGGCCTCCTTGGCGCGGCCGCCGTAGAAGGTGAAGTTGAAGCGATCCTTCACCACAGCCTGATCGCCGCCCCGGCTCAGGGACATTTCAATGGACAGGGCGGCAAAATTATAGCATTCCTCAAAATTCACGCCGTCGATGCCGATTCCGATGGAGATGGAGGCCGCCAGTCCCGCGGGATTCTCCACCCGGTGGATATCCTCCAGCAGGGAGAACTTTTCCTCCACCGCCCGGCCCAGATCCCGCTTTTCAAACACGAACAGGAACCGGTTCCGCTCCAGCTTCCGCAGCAGGCCATGGTAATCCTCCGTCCACTTGGAGATGGCATCGTTGATCCGGGCATTGAGGCTGGAGATGGCGCTTTCGGTCAGATTCTGGGTCAGCTCCTCGTAGTTGTCCACCAGAATGATGGATACCACCGGGCGGGAGCGGACATATTCATCCCGAACCTGATACAGCTCCGTCAGATCGTTGAAATACAACATTCCCAGCACCGTGCTGTTGGGGTCGTCGGCGCGGATTACGGTGCCGTATACCCGGAAGCGGCGTCCGTTCAGGGTCACATCATAGGGATATTCATTCTTACCGGAAGTCAGCCAGTCCACGGACAGCTTGGGGATCACCGTATCGAGACGCTGCTCCAGATACCTGTCCTGATAGCCGGTGATCCGGCAGAACCGGTCGTTGGTCCAGACGATGCTGCCATCGCCCAGCCGAACCAGAACCATCGGGAAAGGAGTCTCGGCGCCGTTGGCGTTTTCCGGGAGTTGGAAGGCGGATTTCGCGAAACTGTAAAGCGTCTTACGGCGGCGATCCCGGCTGAGGACATAAAACGCCGCCAAAAGCACCGTAACGCCCGCCTCCACGCCGGCCAGAATATAGTTGCGTGTCAGCGCGGCAGCCGCGACAAATCCAGCCATCACCAGGAAATACATCCAAAGGCTGGGCCAAAACAGGCGCCCCAGCTTCTTGTTCATGTTCCTTCCTCCCCCGAATGGGCATTCAAACCCACGATATGCGTAATATTATAGCAAATCCCGCGGATCTATGCAACTGCTTTTTGGGAAAAACCCTGCAAAAACCGTTCCGCGTTAAAAACTCCGTTTCCGCAAAAATAAATGTATACTTTTCCGTAAAGCTGTGCTATAATAAAAATAGTGTGCGCCGGGATGGGCAGACCCGGGCAGCTTATTTTTCATAATCACGCAGGCGTTTGCCTCCGAAACGGCGTTACAGGGCCGGGACGAAGGGCAAGTGGCTGCCTGCTTTGCTATGGCTATTGCCTCACAATCGAAAGGAGTATTGATTTTACTTGGCAGAAAAACTGAAAATTATCCCTCTTGGCGGTCTGGATGAGATCGGCAAGAACATCACCGTTCTGGAATACGGTAAGGACATGATCGTCGTGGACTGCGGCGTGGGCTTCCCGGATGAGGATATGTACGGCGTGGATCTGGTGATCCCCGACTTTTCCTATCTGGTGGCCAACCAGAAAAAGCTGCGGGGCATGTTCATCACCCACGGCCATGAGGATCACATCGGTTCCATCCCCTACTGCATGAAGGAAGTGTCCTGCCCCATCCATGGCACCGCCATGACCAACGGCCTCATTAAGCTGAAGCTGGAGGAGCATCATCTGGCGGACACCGTCAAGCTCATCACCCACAAGCCCGGCGAAACCGTCAAGGCCGGCTGCTTCTCCGTGGAATTCATCCATGTAAACCACTCCATCGCCGACGCCGTGGCCTTCGCAATCCACACTCCCGTGGGTACCGTGGTGATGACCGGCGACTTCAAGATCGATCCCACTGCCGAGGACGGCATGACGGATCTTGCCAAGCTGGGCGAGCTGGGCAACAAGGGCGTTCTTGCCCTGCTGTGCGACTCCACCAATGTGGAGCGGATGGGCTACACCCCCAGCGAGAACACCGTGGCCGAGGGTCTCGACCGGCAGTTCCGCAATTGCGACCAGCGGATCATCGTCACCACCTTTGCCTCCAATATGCACCGGATTCAGGCGGTGCTGGCCACGGCTCAGCGCTATGGCCGTAAGGTGGCCGTCACCGGCCGGAGCATGGAGAATATGCTGAAGGTGGCTCAGGAACTGGGCTATCTGCAGGTGAAGCCCGGTACCATCGTGGATCTGGCCGCCACCAAGAGCCTGCCCCGGAACAAGGTGGTCATTGTCTCCACCGGTTCGCAGGGCGAAAATATGTCGGCGCTGTACCGTATGGCCTTCTCCACCCACAAGCAGGTGGACATTGTGGCCGGTGACCGGATCATCATCTCCGCCTCCGCCATTCCCGGCAACGAGAAGGCGGTGTCCCGGATTATCAACGAGCTGTACCGCAAGGGCGCCGACGTGGTCTACGAGAAGAGCGAAGGTCTTCATGTCTCCGGCCACGCCTGTCAGGAGGAGCTGAAGATCATCCACGCCCTGACCAAGCCCAAATTCTTCATTCCCGTCCACGGCGAGCAGCGCCATCTGCAGCTTCACGCCCGGCTGGCCAAGGCCATGGGCATGAGCCCCAAAAATATCCTCATCGGCGAGATCGGCACCGTGTTTGAGCTTTCCGGCAAGACCTGCAAGGCAAACGGAACCGTACCTGCCGGCAAGGTGTTTGTGGACGGCGCCGGTGTGGGCGACGTGGGCAGCGTGGTGCTGCGGGATCGGAAGCATCTGGCACAGGACGGCATGGTGGTGGTCTGCGTCAGCATCTCCAGTCAGGACGGCGCCGTTATCACCGGCCCGGACATCATCACCCGGGGCTTCATCTATGTGAAGGAGTCCGAGGAGCTGATGGACGAGCTTCGCAATGTGGCCCTGGAAGCCATCGACCGCTGCGGACGCAAGCGTGCCCGGGACTGGGCCACCATCAAGTCCGCCATCAAGAACGATCTGAGTGGCTATCTGTATAAAACCACCAAGCGCAACCCCATGATCCTGCCCGTTATCATGGAGATCTGAGCCCATGGGCGCACCCATCCCGGTGCGCCCGTTTTTTATCGGAGGAAATGCCCCATGCGTTATTTCTTTGCCCCTATGGAGGGGCTGACGGACAGCGTATACCGCCGTCTGCATCACCGGTACTTCGGCGGCGCGGACGGCTACTACATGCCCTTCCTCTCCCCCACCGTTCACCGGTCGCTGACCGCCCGGGAGGAGCGGGAGCTGCCTATGGCAGAAGGATCAGGCTTCACCGCCATCCCCCAGGTGCTGACGAAGGTGCCGGAGGATTTCCTGTGGGCGGCGGAGCGGTGCCGTGACCGGGGCTACGGCGAGATCAATCTGAATCTGGGCTGCCCCTCCGGCACCGTCACCGCCAAGGGCAAGGGCGCCGGAATGCTGGCGGATCCCGAGGCTCTGGAGCGGTTTCTGGAGGCCGTTTTTTCCCGGACAGTGCTGCCAGTCTCCGTCAAAACCCGGCTGGGCATGGCGGAGCCGGAGGAATTCCTACGGCTGCTGGAGATCTTCAACCGCTATCCCATCCGGCTGCTGATTGTCCATCCCCGGGTGCGCAAGCAGTTCTACGGCGGCAGCGTGAATCGGGAAATGTTCCGCTATGCCGTCAATAACAGCAAAAATCCCCTGTGCTATAACGGGGATCTTCGGTCTATGGCGGATATTTCCGAATTATCCGGGCAACTTCCCCAAGTGGACGCCGTAATGCTGGGGCGGGGGCTGATTGCCGACCCCGGGATGCTGCTGCCCGGCGGCACCGATATCAAAACTCTGGAAGCCTTTTACGATGCGCTGCTGGAGGCGTATCTGTCCCTGCTCGGCGGCTCCCGGAACGCCATGTTCCGGCTGAAGGAGCATTGGAGCTACCTGATCGACCGGTTCGAGGACAGCGAAAAGCTCTCCAAACGCCTGCGAAAAACCACGGATCTTGCCGAGTACCGCTCCCTCGCCGCCGAGATTTTTCACACGCGAAATCGGACATAATCAAACGAAATGCGCACCCCGGCGGGGTGCGCATTCTGTTTTGCTTACGCGTCGATATTCAGGAAATACCGGGCGACGGCTTTCGCCATGGCGTCGGCCTTTTGCTCCAGTACCGAGTTATTCATCATGCCGGCCAGATCCGAAGCGTTGGTCATGAAGCCGTTCTCCATCAGTACCACGGGGCAGACCGTCTGCCGTGCCACATAGTATACATTGGTCTCCAGAAGGATCTTCTGATACACGCCGCTGTTTCGGGTTTCCTCGTAGAAGAGCTTCGCCGCCCGCTGGGAGAAGGGCGTGAAATACAGCACATGACAGCCGTTTACATTGGGATAGCCCTTGATGGCGTTCTGATGGATGGCAATACACAGATCCGGTGCCTGCTCCTTCAGGTATTGGATCCGATCGTCCACCTTCAGCGAGCTGTCGTCGCTACGGTTCATAATCACCGTGGCGCCCATGCTTTCCAGTTTGCCCTTCAGAACGTACGCCAGCTTCAGGTTCAGCGCCGCCTCGTCAATCTCGGAACCGTCGGACAGGGTGGCAACGCTGCCGCCGTCCAGGCCGCCGTGACCCACATCCAGCATGATCCGCAGGCCGGTCAGATCCGCGCCGTAGGCGTTGGAAGCGGCGGTGGCCTTGACCGGATTCAGGAACCGGAAGCAGAGCTGTCCCTGGGCATTGTAGAACGCATCCCAGCCGTAGAAAGCGCCAGTCTTTTTCAGGTACAGCCGCAGGGTGCTGTCGGACTTGTTCCGGGTCAGCTCCGCGGAGCGGAACAGCGGATTGTCCGCCGGAACCTCCACGGTGCCTTCAAACACGGTGGCGTAGCAGAAGGTGATGTCCACATATTCCGCGGTGAGGGCAGTCACCCGGTAGTCCCGGTTGCCCGGATCCGAATACTCCTGAGGCTTCAGATCAAAATAGAAGGGCGCTTTCCACATGGTATCCAACGTCAGCACCGTATGGTTCCCGGACACCGTCAGAGAGGAGAAACCGATCTCGTTGTGATCCGGCAGGCTGCCACGATAGCACTCCACCACTTGGGTTTTGCCGCTGGCGGGATAGTTGTTCTTCTTCACGTAGACCCGCCGGCCGCAGCGCATCCGTATGTATTCCAGCTTGTTGCTGGTAACCACG
>JAQXIT010000118.1 GCA_029007925.1 Bacillota bacterium
CCAGCGACAAGACCCCCGCCGTCAACCAGTTCGGCTTCGCCGAGAACACCGAGCAGATCACCTATCTGTCCCGGAAGGACGGCTTCGCCAACTACGAAACCGCCACCGCCGCCTGCACCTTCACCGAAATGAGCGCGGAGCACAAGGCCGGCTACTACACCCACGCCAACTATGATCCCACCAGGTTCAACAATCCCGACGACGTGATGCCCGCCACCGGCAAGGATTCCGGCCTGAAGCTGGTGGATATGCGCGGTGTGGATTACGACGATCCCAAGTGGGAGACCTTCCTGGATCAGCTCACCGTCGCCGACATGGTGCAGCTCATCTCCGTGGGCGGCTACCAGAGCGTCGCCGTCAACGCCATCGGCAAGACCCAGCAGATCGACTGCGACGGCCCCGCCTCCATCAACAACAACTTCACCAAGAAGGGCTCCATCGGCTTCCCCGCCGCCGTTATGATCGCTTCCACCTGGAATGAGGATCTGGCCCACGAGTTCGGCTCCTCCATCGGCAAGATGGCCGACGAGATGGGCGTCTCCGGCTGGTACGCCCCCGCCATGAACACCCACCGCTCCGCTTTCGCCGGCCGTAACTTCGAGTACTACTCCGAGGACAGTCTGCTGTCCGGCAAGATGGCCGCCAATGCCGTGGCCGGCGCCAAAGAGCACGGCGTCTACTCCTTCATCAAGCACTTCGCCCTGAACGATCAGGAAACCAACCGTACCAACCTGCTTTGCACCTGGTCCAACGAGCAGGCCATCCGCGAGATCTACCTGAAGCCCTTCGAGCTGGCCGTGAAGGAAGGCGGCGCCCAGGCTGTCATGTCTTCCTTCAACTACATTGGCAATGAGTACGCCGGTGCCTGCAATGAGCTGCTGCAGAACGTTCTGCGTGACGAGTGGGGCTTCCGGGGTATGGTTCTGACCGACTACTTCGGCGGCTACGGCTACCAGGATGCCGATATCCAGATCCGCAACGGCGGCGACTTCTGCCTGAACCCCATGGGCAGTGAGCACTCCGTCCTGACGGATCAGTCCAGCGCCACCTCCATCATCGCCGCCCGCCAGGCCTGCAAGAACATCCTGTACACCACCTGCAACAGCCGCGCTTACACCGCGGACGTGCTGAATCCCGGCCTGCCCGGCTGGCAGATCGCCATGTATGTGATCGACGCCGTGGTGGTCATCCTGCTGGGTGTGTGGGAATTCGCCCTCATCCGATCCTACAGAAAGTCCAAGAACGCCGGTATCGAGACCGTCGCGGAATAATCCGAACTTCCCAACGAAAGATACCGCCCCACCGGTGGGTGGGGCGGTATCGCCGTTTGGATTCGAAGGCTGGTACCGCCAGCCCTGGAATCCGAACAGCAGCCGATCACTTTCAAATAACAAAGGAGAGACCTTCATGAACGTTGAACAGCACATCCGCAGTCTGACGCTGGAGCAAAAAGCCGCTCTGCTCCAGGGCTGGAGCACCTGGACCACCTGGGACGGCAGCAAGCTGGGAATTCCCCCCATTTTCCTGTCCGACGGCCCCCACGGTCTGCGCAAGCAGGCAGGCGCGGGAGATCATCTGGGACTGAATGCCTCCATACCCGCCACCTGCTTCCCCACGGCGGCCTCCATGGCCAATTCCTGGGATACGGAGCTGGGCGAGGCGCTGGGCCGGGCGCTGGGCGAAGAGGCCGCGGCCAATGCTGTTCATATGGTGCTGGGCCCCGGCGTGAATATAAAGCGCAGCCCCCTGTGCGGCCGGAACTTTGAGTATTTCTCCGAGGATCCGTATCTGGCCGGCAAAATGGCCGCCGCCTACATCCGGGGCATTCAGGCCAACGGTGTCGCCGCCTGCCCCAAGCATTACGCCGTCAACTCCCAGGAGCTGCGGCGGATGTGCATGGACTCCGTGGTGGACGAGCGGACGCTGCGGGAAATCTACCTCACCGCCTTTGAAATCGCCGTCACCGAGGGCAAGGCCAAGGCCGTCATGTCCAGCTACAATCAGGTCAACGGCGAATACGTCAACGAAAGCCGCCATCTGCTCACCGAGATTCTCCGGGACGAATGGGGCTTCGACGGCTTCGTGGTCACCGACTGGGGCGGAGACAACGACCACACCGAGGGCGTGAAGGCCGGCTCCAATCTGGTGATGCCCGCTCCCGGCCCCGACTGCGCCATCGGTCTGGTGAACGCGGTGCGGGAAGGGCGGATCTCCGAGGAGGTGCTGGACCAGCGGCTGCGGGAGCTGCTGACCCAGATTTTCTCCCTCAGTCAATCCGTTGCCGCCGCTCCCAGGCAGTTTGACGCCGATGCCCACCACGCCATCGCCCGGCGCTGCGCCGAGGGTTCCGTCGTGCTGCTGGATAACGACGGAATCCTGCCTCTGAAACCCGATACCAAAACCGCCCTCATCGGCGACTTTGCCGAAACCCCCCGGTATCAGGGCGCCGGCTCCAGTCAGGTCAATCCCACCCGGCTGGACAGCCTGAAGGACGCGCTGACCGCCGCGGGTCTGCCGATTACCGGCTTCGCCAAGGGCTTCTCCCGGACGGATCCCGCTCCGGTGCCCGCCCTCATCGACGAGGCCGTGGCTCTGGCGCGGACGGCGGAAACCGTCCTGCTCTGCGTGGGTCTGGATGAGATTCTGGAGTCCGAGGGCATGGACCGGCAGCACATGGAGCTGAGCAAGGGGCAGCAGGCGCTGATCGACGCGGTGTGCGCGGTGAATCCCAATGTGGTTCTGGTGCTGTCCGGCGGCGCGCCCTTCGTCATGCCGGAAAGAAGCCTGTACCGCGCCGCCATTCACGGCTACTTAAGCGGACAAGCCGGCGCGGGCGCCATGGCCGACGCTCTGCTGGGCAGGATCAACCCCAACGGCAAGCTGAACGAGACCTGGCCGCTGCGGCTTGCGGACAATCCCTCCTATCCCTACTTCCCCAGCAAGGAGCGCACCGCCGAATACCGGGAGGGTCTGTACATCGGCTACCGCTACTACGACACCGCCGGCGTGCCCGTCCGGTATCCCTTCGGCTACGGCCTGAGCTACACCACCTTCGCCTACTCTGACATTTCCGCCGCGAAGGACGCGGTTACCTTCACCGTCACCAACACCGGCAGCCGGGACGGCGCCGAGGTGGCGCAGGTGTACGTATCCTGCAGAAACGGCAGGATCTTCCGGCCCGACAAGGAGCTGAAGGGCTTTGCCAAGGTATTCCTGAAGGCGGGAGAAAGCAAGACCGTCACCGTGGCGCTGGACGACAAGGCTTTCCGCTATTTCAACGTCAAAACCAACCGCTGGGAGACGGAAACCGCCGATTACGAAATCCGTGTGGGTGCCAGCGCGGCGGACATCCGCCTGACCGCCTGCGTCCATGTGGACGGAACGGACGCGCCTGTGCCCTACGGCGCTCTGCCCAGCTATGAAAGTGGCAAAATCGGCGCCGTATCCGACGCCGAGTATGAAGCCCTGCTGGGCAGACCCATCCCCGACGGTCACTGGAGCGGGGAACTGACCCGCAATGATGCCATCTGCCAGCTCTACTACGCCAAATCCGGCGTGGCCAGGCTGGTCTGCAAGGTGATGACCGGCCTGAAGAACCGGGCGGAGGCCAAGGGCAAGCCGGACTTAAACATCCTGTTCCTCTGCAATATGCCCTTCCGGGCCCTGGGCAAGATGTCCGGCGGCATGGTCAGCGACAAAATGGTGGACGACATCGTATTCCTGGTCAACGGCCATTTCTGGCGGGGACTGGGCAGAATCATCGCGGACTTCTTCCGAACCCTCAGCGCCAACAAGGCGTTTCTGAAGAAGCTGGAGAAAGAGAATACAAAAGATGAGGTGGAAACCGCATGAAGCTGCTGACAGTCACGGTTCCCTGCTACAATTCCCAGGACTATATGGAAACCTGCATCAACAGCTTGCTCACCGGCGGTGAGCGGGTGGAGATCATCATCATCGACGACGGTTCCAGGGACAATACCGGCCGCATCGCGGACGAATACGCGGAAAAATACCCCTCCATCGTCCGGGTCGTCCATCAGGAAAACGGCGGACACGGCGAAGGCATCAATCAGGGCCTGACCCACGCGTCCGGCATCTATTTCAAGGTGGTAGACAGCGACGACACCGTGAGCGCCGACTTCCCCGCCTTTCTGGATCTGCTGGAGGACTGCGAAGCCCAGGGCGGCGTGGATCTGGCGGTGACGAATTACTACTATGTCCATTCGGACGGCCAGGGGGATCGCTCCATCAACTATTCCTCCGTACTGCCCGAGGGCAGGATCTTCGGCTGGGAGGAGACCAAACGCTTCAAGCCCCACCAGCTTCTGACCATCCACTCCTGCACCTTCCGCACGGAGGTCATGCGCCGCAGCGGCGACCCGCTTCCCAAGCACGTCTTTTATGAGGATAACCTCATGGTCTACAAAACCCTGCCCAACGTTCACCGGCTGAGATATTGGAATAAAGATCTGTACCGGTACTGGATCGGCAGGCCGGATCAGTCCGTCCAGCGGAACGTGATGATGAAGCGGTACCGCCACCAGATTCTGGTGACGGAGCGGTGCTTCACCTCGGCGCGTCTGGACGGGATTCAGGAGTCCCGGCTCCGGCAGTACATGAAGCACGAGCTGTTTATGATGTTCGGCATCTCCATCCTCTACGCCCGGCTGAACAAAAGCGAGGAGGCGGACGCCGCCGTGGATCAGATGTGGGAAAACTGCAGCCGCTTCGACGCCAAGTGGAGCCGCTATTTCCGCAAGCGGACTCCCCTTGGGCTGATCTGCGCCCCCGGCCGGGTGGGGAGAGATCTCTCCGAGCTGGTTTACCGCACGGCAAACAAAGTGGTTCGCTTCAACTAATCATTGGGAAAGGACACAAGTATCATGGGAACAATCAAAACCATGTGGGCTGATTTCGTGGAAAGCAAGCCCAGGCTGGCCAAGTGGATCCGGGAGGGCGGCCTCTTCGTGCTGGTCAGCAATCTGATCACCGTATTCAAGTACATCCTGCTGCAGTTCCTGCCGGCAGCGTTCCGGAGCCTGCCAAACATCGATTTCGGCTTCCCGGGAATCGACATTACCCTGTTCGGGGAAACCTTCAAGTGGAACATCATCGGCTACGACTCCGCCCACGGCGGTCTGCCCTACTTCTGCGCCTACATGGTCGCCATGGTGATCGGCGAGGTCATCAACTTCTTCATCCAGCGGGGCTGGGTGTTCCGCAGCAAGGGCAACATCGCCTATCAGGCCATGTGGTATGTGATCGCGTTCTGCATCGTCACCTGCATCGTCAACTCCATCAACTGCATCTGGGTGGCGGTGGCCGGCCTGTTCGTCCCCAGCTGGCTGTACAACATCGGAACCACCGTCCTCAACGGCGGCATCAGCATGGTGGTATTCTTCTTCGTCAACAAGATCATCTTCCCCGAAGGCGAAGCGAAGAAATAATCCCCGGGTGGAACCTCATCCGAAAAGAAGCAGGGAACAGGCTCTTACAGCCCGTTCCCTGCTTCTTCTGCCGCTTCCCCCGCTCTGCGCCGGATGCAGGCGAGGTAGAAGGGAATCGCCAGCACCTGAGCCGCCGCGGACACCAGAACCAGATACGCCGGGCGGATATCATATAAGTACCCCAGCAGCCAGCTTCCCAGAAACCAGGCGATTCCGAAGCCCGTCTCGAAGAAGCCGAAGCCGGAGCTGCGCATGGATTTGGGAATGATCCGGCTGACGGCGGCTTTCATGATGCTTTCCTGGGCGCCCATTCCGATTCCCCACAGGACAATGCCGATTCCCATCATCCACGGATTCCCCGTCAGGAAAACGAAGCAGGAAAAGAACGCGCTGCATACCGTGGACAGAACCAGTGCCTTCAGCCCGATCCGGTCGAACAGCCACCCGAAAAACAGTGCCGCCATGGCATCCACCGCCATGGCCGCCGCGTAGAGCAGGCTGAGGGCGGAATCCGGGAAGGCGTGCGTCCTGGCGGCGTGGAGCGTAATCAGGGTGAAATCCGCAAAGCCGAAGGCAAACAGGCAGATGGCCGCCATGTAGAGAAGGAAGGACTTCCGGAAGCGGAATTCTTTGCGTTCCTCCTCCGCCTTCTCGAACACCTCCGGATTGGGGTATTGAATCCGGGAGAAAATGACCAGCGCAACGGTAATCAGCGCCGGGATGCCCAGGAAGGCAAAGCAGAGCCGATAGGTGGAAAACAGGCTGCCGGTTCCCCGAATCAGGCTGATGACAAACAGAATCACCGGCCCCAGGAAGGCTCCCAGTTGATCCAGAAATTCCTGATAGGCAAAGCCCTTGCCGGTGCCGATCTCGCTGGCGGCAAAGCTGACCAGCGTATTTTTCGCCGGTTTTTTGACGGCTTTGCCGATGCGTTCCAGAATCACCAGGCCGCAGGCCAGCAGCCAGCCGTTTTCCGGGATCAGCGCCAGCGCCGGGATGGCCAGAACCTGCAGGGCATAGCCCACAATGACCAGCGTCCAGTATTTTTTCGTCCTGTCCGCCAGAAAACCCGACAAAAGCCGCAGCGAGTAGCCGCACAGCTCGCCCACGCCGGAGACAAACCCGATGGTGGCCGCCGACGCGCCGGCCAGATTCAGATACTCCCCCAGCACGCTCCGGGCACCCTCGTGGGTCATATCCGAGAACAGGCTGACAATTCCCATGAGCGTCAGAAACGCCATGGCGCCGGACAGAACGGTTCGCTTTTGCGCTTTCATTTTTCTGGCTTCCTTTCGCAGGTAAAACAGCCGCGGCTGACGCCGCGGCCTTTGCATTATCTTCCCAGCAGACGATCCAGCGGCATCCGCTTCCGGAGGGCGTCCATGGCGCTGACGGTGTCCCGCAGGAGCCGATCCCACTCCCCGGCGGTCATGTGCCCGTCCATGCCGGTGGTGAGGTAGGGGCATTGCGGAAGCCGGGCGCCGCCAAGCTGACGGGCCAGAGCGCGATCCGCGTCCAGCGCCAGAGCCCAGGGGGCCAGATCGTAGAAATAATGGGGATTGGCCTTCATCCGGCGCCGCAGCTCTTCCTTGTCCGCCGCCCGGAGGTACCGCCGCAGACCCAGAATCTCGGCGGAGGTCTGCTGTCCGCTTTCCGTCCTGCGTCCGCCGTAGAGAGCGGCAAGGCCGGCCAGGAACTGGGTGAGAATCACCCACAGCGCCGTGTGCCAGGCTTCGGCGGCGATGCTCAGCAGCAGCCAGACGCCGGCACTGCCCAGGCCCAGCAGCAGGGGTAGCTTATCCCGGCTGAACAGGCTCCGGCCGGCGGACTGCATCAGCCACCCGGCGGCAAAGCCCAGAATGCCCAGAAGCAGCGACAGCACCGTCCGCCAGGCCGTATCCTCCGCGAAGCCCGCGGCCAGGGACACGCCGCCGAACAGTCCCACAAAGGCGGCCAGCACCCGGAACACCCGGGGATTGCCGGAGGAGCGGCGGAAGGTCTGGCTCCGTCCCGGGACAAAGCCCATGGCCTTGCGGCTCAGCCGGGCGTAGTGATACCCGGTGCCGTCGGCCAGATTCCGGCGGCCGAAGAGGCTGCGGAAGTACCGCACCTCCCATTCGCTGCGCTCGTTGCCCATGTCCATCCGCTTGTGCAGCAGAACCCGGCCGTTTTCGTCCATCTGGATCAGCAGGTAGCCCATCTGTGCCCAGGAGATCACCGTCAAGGTCAGATCCACTCCCTGCCCGGTGAGGCGGCAGCCGATCTCGCCGGCGGTGATGCCGTCCGGCGGGGTGGTTCGCCGGAGCCGGCGGGGCATCCGGCAGCCCATGGCCGCCAGCCAGTACAGCAGCGCCAGGGCGGCGCAGCCCATCATAATCAGATCCGTCGTGCTGAGAGACCAGCGCTTGGCGGCGGACTGGGGAAACAGCTTTTCGGACACCGCCAGGGTCATGGTCAGGGTCTCGTGATCCCGCAGGCGCTGATCCACGGTGCCGGATATGACGGCTCCCTGGGTCTCAAGGGTCATGACGAAGTCCATGGTCTCCTGAAAATAGGTGCTGGTGAAGGAGGGGCTGTGCTCCGGCTCCCCCGGGAGGGTGATGGAAAAGCGCAGGCTCTCCACCGGCAGGGCAAAGCCGGACAGAAGCTGAAGGCTCAAGGTCAGATTCCCCTTCTGGTCGGCGGTGACGGCGTCGGGCAGCTCATAGCGCAGCACCAGCGTGCAGGTGCCGGCAC
Organism: Bacillota bacterium; assembly: GCA_029007925.1. Lineage (GTDB taxonomy): Bacteria > Bacillota > Clostridia > Oscillospirales > Oscillospiraceae > Faecousia. The sequence continues at coordinate 8,184 of JAQXIT010000118.1, forward strand.
CGGAAAGGTAATCCGACAGCAGCACATTCCTGGCCCCGGCGGTCTGCTCGCATTTGGCCGCCGTGCCGTTGACGGTGATGTCCCGGGCCTGAGCCGGCAGGGGGAACCGGAGGTCGGCCATGGCCTCCTCCAGATACAATGTCAGCGACAGGGTCACCCGGCAGGTGCCGTCGGCATCCACCACGGTCTGATTCTCCGCGGCGGTAATCCCGCTGACCGCCCCCACGGGCAGCGCCAGCAGTGCGCAGCACAAAATTACAATCCACAGCCGTCTCACGGCGCCGCCTCCTTTGCTTCCGGAATCTTATGACGATTCTATCACGCTCCCGGCGAAATTGCAAGAAAAACCGCCGCTGTCCAGGCTCCTGCCATTCTTTTCCGAAAAAAAGATGGCCTTTTCAAAAAATCCGATAAAATTTCAGCATTCTTTCAGAATGTTGTGCTATATTATTTTTGTCTACAGAACATAACAGGAGGCATCCCTATGAGAATACTGCTGATTGAAGACGAAAAAATGCTGGCCGACTCCCTTTCCACCCTGCTGACCAAGAAGGGCTTCACCGTGGAGGCGGTGTGCGACGGGGAAACCGGCGCCGAGTACGCGCTGATGGGCATCTACGATCTGCTGATCCTGGATGTGATGATGCCCGGCCTCAACGGCTATCAGGTGGCCCGGGAAGTCCGGCGGAAGCGCTGCGCCGTCCCCATCCTGATGCTCACCGCCAAGTCCGACGTGGCCGCCCGGATCGAGGGTCTCAACGCCGGCGCCGACTACTACCTCACCAAGCCCTTTGATTCTCAGGAGCTGCTGGCCTGCATCAACGCGCTGCTGCGCCGTCAGGGCGGCCAGGTGGATCAGCTTTCCTTCGGCAACACGGAGCTGGATCTTTCCACCGGCATCCTCCACTGCGGCGAAAACAGCATCCGCCTCTCCGCCAAGGAATTCGACATCATGCGTTTCCTCCTTCAGAGCGGCCCCCGGAATCTGTCCAAGGAAGCCCTGCTGGGTCGGGTCTGGGGCTTTGAATCCAACGCCGTGGACAACCATGTGGAGGTGTACATGGGCTTCCTGCGCAAAAAGCTCCGCGCCATCGGCTCCAACATCCGCATCCAGTCCCTGCGGCGGATGGGCTACCATCTGGAGATTGAGGAAGAATGATCCGGCGCCTTCGGCGCAAGCTGGTTTGGATCACCGTGGCGCTGCTCATGGTCATGCTGACGTTGATTCTGTGCATGATCTACTTTTCCACCGCCTCCGACCTCCGGGAACACTGCGCCAACGCCCTGGAGGCGGCCTCCCACAATCCGTTCCGCCCCGGCAGACCCGGAAACTACCTGCTGCCGGTGTTCACCCTGGAGGAAACCGACGACGGAGCGCTGATCGCCTCGGGCAGCAGCTTCTTCGACCTGACCGACGGCGACCTGCTGCGGGAAATCTATGAGGCCGCCGAAAGCAGCGGCCGGAAGCAGGGCATCCTCCGGGAGTATTCCCTGCGGTACCAGCGCTCCGATACGCCCGCGGGCGTGCGGTACGCCTTCGCGGACATCTCCGCGGAGCGATCCACGCTGCAGCACCTGCTCTACACCTTCCTGCTCATCGGCGCGGTGAGCTTTGCCGGATTTTTCCTCATCGCCTCTCTGCTGGCGCGGTGGGCGGTGAAGCCCGTGGAAACGGCCTGGCAGCAGCAGCAGCAATTTGTGGCGGACGCCTCCCACGAGCTGAAAACGCCTCTGACGGTGATCCTGACCAACGCGGAGCTGCTCCAGTCCCCGGATTGTTCCCCCGAGGACGGCAGCCGGCTGACCGCCAATATCCTGGCCATGTCCCGGCAGATGCGGGGGCTGGTGGAGGGTCTGCTGCGGCTGGCCCGGGTGGACAGCGGTCAGGCCAAGACCAACCGGATCCGGGTGGATCTGAGCCGTCTGGCGGAGGAAGCGGCGCTTTGCTTCGAGCCGGTGTACTTCGAGGCCAGTCTGACCCTGGAATGGGAGACGGAGCCGGACATTCCGGTGATGGGAGATCCCCAGTATCTGCGGCAGATCTTCGACATTCTGCTGGACAACGGGCGCAAATACTCCGCGCCCGGCAGCACCTGCCGCCTGACCCTCAGCCGGCAGAGCAAAAACAAGGCCCTGGCGCGGTTCTTCAGCCCCGGCACGCCGCTGACGCCCCGGCAGTGTCAGGATATTTTCAAGCGCTTCTACCGGGCGGACACCGCCAGAGCCATGAGCGGCAGCTACGGGCTGGGTCTGTCCATCGCCCAGCGGATCGTTCAGGAACACGGCGGCAGGATCTGGGCGGAAGGCGCGGAGGGCGGAAATCTCTTCTGCGTCCAGCTTCCCATGTAAAATGGGCTTAATATTCGCTTAACAATCCCCGGGAGAATTGCTCAAAAGGGCCAAACTCCCGGAGATTTTTTTGGAGAAGGTAAGGAAATTCAAAAAAACGGCTTGTATCTTTCGGGGAAATGATGTAAACTATCATGAGTAGGAATGCGCACATTTCCCGATTTGATCGGTTTTTGGAGGTTAACATCATGGAAAAACCCATTGTTTTAGTCATTATGGACGGTGTCGGCAAGGGTGACGGCGGCAGCGGCGACGCGGTTGCCGCAGCCAAAACTCCCACGCTGGATCGTCTCCTCGCCACCTGCCCCCATACTTATCTGAAAGCCCACGGCACCGCCGTCGGTCTGCCCTCCGACGAGGATATGGGCAACTCCGAGGTGGGTCACAACGCCCTGGGCTGCGGTCAGGTCTACTCTCAGGGCGCCAAGCTGGTGGGCGAGTCCATCGAAAACGGCGCGCTGTACGCCTCCGCCACCTGGCAGGATCTCATCGCCAACGCCAAGGCCGGCCACGCCCTCCATTTTCTGGGTCTGCTGTCCGACGGCAACGTTCACTCCAACATCCATCACCTCATCGCCCTGCTGAAGCAGGCCCACGCCGAGGGCGTGAAGAAGGCCTACTGCCACATCCTGCTGGACGGCCGTGACGTGCCCGCCACCTCCGCCCTGGAATACGTGGCCATGCTGGAGGACACCCTGAAGGCACTGCGCACCGACGGCTGCGACTACGCCATCGCCTCCGGCGGCGGCCGGATGCAGATCACCATGGATCGCTACGAGGCCAACTGGGGCATGGTGGAAAAGGGCTGGCGCACCCATGTGCAGGGTCAGGGACGGCAGTTCACCTCCGCCGCGGAGGCCATCGAAACCTACCGCGCCGAGACCGGCTGCATCGATCAGGATCTGCCCGCCTTCGTGGTGGCCAGAGACGGCGCCCCCGTGGCGAAGATCGCCAACGGCGACAGCGTCATCCTCTTCAACTTCCGGGGCGACCGGGCG
>JAQXIT010000119.1 GCA_029007925.1 Bacillota bacterium
GCCCGGAGAGGAGACTTCCCATGTTAGAGATTTCCAGAAAAACCAACCTGCTGGAGCAGAAATCCTATAAATATTCCCTTCAGGATGTGACGGAGCCCAATCTGCAGCGGGATGTGTATTCCTACGGCACCGTGCCGAAGGTGGCCTTCAACCACCGCCGCGTGCCGATGTCCATGCCGGAAGAGATCTGGATCACCGACACATCGCTGCGGGACGGCCAGCAGTCCGTAGAGCCCTACACGGCGGATCAGATCGTGGAGATCTACCGGCTTCTCAGCCGTCTGGGCGGCCCCTACGGCATCATCCGGCAGACGGAATTCTTCATTTACAGCAAAAAGGATCGGGAGGCGCTGGAAAAGTGCAGAAGCCTCGACCTGAAATTCCCGGAGATCACCAGTTGGATCCGCGCCAGCAAGGAGGACTTCAAGCTGGTGAAGGAACTGGGCATCCGGGAGACGGGAATTCTGGTCTCCTGCTCGGACTACCACATCTTCAAAAAAATGAAAATGAACCGCCGCCAGTGCATGGATTACTACCTCGGCGTGGTGAAGGACGCCTTCGACGCGGGGGTCGTGCCCCGCTGCCATCTGGAGGACGTTACCCGGGCCGACTTCTACGGCTTCGTGGTTCCCTTCGTCAACGAGCTGCAGGCCCTTTCCCGGGAGGCGGGCATTCCCGTGAAGATCCGAGCCTGCGACACCATGGGCTACGGCGTACCCTATACCGAAGCCGCCATGCCCCGGAGCGTGGCCGGCATCGTCTACGGACTCCAGCACTATTCCGACGTGCCCAGCGAATTCCTGGAGTGGCACGGCCACAACGATTTCTATAAGGGCGTGGCCAACGCCTCCACCGCCTGGCTGTACGGCGCCTGCGCCGTGAACTGTTCTCTGCTGGGCATCGGCGAGCGCACCGGCAACGTACCGCTGGAGGCCATGGTGTTTGAGTACGCGTCCCTGCGTGGCTCTCTGGACGGCATGGATCCCACGGTGATTACGGAGATCGCGGACTATTTCCGGCACGAGATCGGCTATCAGATCCCGCCCATGACGCCTTTCGTGGGCTCCGCGTTCAATGTGACCCGGGCCGGCGTCCATGCGGACGGTCTGATGAAGGATGAGGAAATCTACACCATTTTCGACACCCGCAAGATCCTCAACCGTCCGCCGATGGTGCAGATCAGCAGCACCTCCGGTCTGGCGGGCATCGCCTACTGGATCAACCAGGCCTACCGGCTGGAGGGCGACGAAATGCTGGACAAGAAATCCCCCCTTGTGGCGGCTATGAAGGAGTGGGTCGATACCCAGTACGCGGACGGCCGTCAGACCGTGATGACCGACCGTGAGCTGGCGGAGAAGATCGAGCAGCTGGCTCCCGGGCGCTACCGCAGGCCCCGATAAGGCGATTTTCCCGGAAGGAGATGGAAATATGAATCAATTCAAGACCACATCCCTGGCGGATCAGGTTTTTGAGCGGTTGGAGAATGACATCATTCAGGGTGTGTATCCCCGGGGTGAAATATTGACGGAACTGGGTCTGGCGGACGAGCTGGGTGTCAGCCGTACCCCCATCCGTGAGGCGCTGCGCCGTCTGGAGCAGGAGCGTCTGATCGAGAGCGCCGGCAAGGGTTCCAGGGTGCTGGGCATCACGGAAGCCGATCTGCTGGACATCATGACCATCCGTGAACGGGTGGAGGGCGTAGCCGCGTACTACGCCGCTCAGAATATCACCCCGGAAGGGATCAAAGAGCTGACCGACATCGTGGATCTGCAGGAATTCTACTTCTCCCGGGAGGACGCGGAACATCTGCAGCAGGTGGACGACCGGTTTCACGACACCATCTGCCAGCTGAGCCGGCGCACCGTGCTGATTGACACGCTGGTTCCCCTGCTGCGCAAGACCCGCCGCTACCGCAAACGCTCGCTGGAGAACTGGAGCCGCACCGCCAACACCAAGAAGGAACATTTTGCCATCTATCAGGCCGTCGTCTCCGGCAGCGCCCGGCTGGCGGAGGAGCTGATGGCGCGGCACATCTCCAACGCCAAGGCTCACATGATGAAAGGAATGAAGGACAATGGGTAAGACCATCGCGCAGAAAATCATCGCGTCCCATCTGGTCTCCGGAGACATGACCCCGGGCAGCGAGATCGCGCTGAAAATCGACCAGACCCTGACCCAGGACGCCACCGGCACCATGGCCTATCTGGAATTTGAAACCATGGGAATTCCCCGGGTGCGAACCGAGCTGAGCGTGGCGTATGTGGATCACAACACGCTGCAGTGCGGCTTTGAAAACAGCGACGACCACCGCTATCTTCAGACCGTGGCCGCCAAGTACGGCATCTGGTTCTCCCGTCCCGGCAACGGCATCTGCCATCAGGTGCATCTGGAGCGCTTCGGCAAGCCGGGCAGGACGCTGATCGGCTCCGACAGCCACACACCCACCGGCGGCGGTCTGGGAATGCTGGCCTTCGGCGCCGGAGGACTGGATGTGGCCGTGGCCATGGGCGGCGGCGCCTACTACATCACCATGCCGAAAATGTTCCGGGTGAATCTGACGGGGAAACTGCCCCCCTATGTCACCGCCAAGGACGTCAGTCTGGAGCTGCTGCGCATTCTGTCGGTCAAGGGCGGCGTGGGCGCCATTATCGAATGGGGCGGCCCGGGCATCGCCACTCTGTCCGTGCCGGAGCGGGGCACCATCACCAACATGGGAACCGAGCTGGGCGCCACCACGTCCATCTTCCCTTCCGATGAAATCACCCGCCGGTTTCTTGCCGCCCAGGGACGGGAAGCGGATTATGTGCCGCTGGCCAGTGATCCCGACGCGGTATATGACCGGGTCATCGACATGGATCTGAGCGCCCTCAGGCCGCTGGCCGCCTGCCCCCACAGTCCCGACAACGTGGTGGAAGCCGCGTCCCTGGGGAATGTGAAGGTGGATCAGGTGTGCATCGGCTCCTGCACCAATTCCTCGCTGTACGATATGCTGAAGGTTGCCGCCATGCTCCGGGGCAAAACCGTCCATCCCTCCGTCAGCCTGTCCGTATCCCCGGGTTCCAGACAGGTTCTGACCATGCTGGCGGACTGCGGCGCGCTTTCCGATATTCTGGCCAGCGGCGCGCGGGTGCTGGAGTGCGCCTGCGGCCCCTGCATCGGCATGGGCTTCTCCCCCAACTCCGGCGGCGTCAGCCTGCGCACCTTCAACCGCAACTT
>JAQXIT010000120.1 GCA_029007925.1 Bacillota bacterium
GGAGCGCCGGTATCGACGGAGGAGCCCTTGGACACGAGCACCTGAGTGACGGTGCCGTTCTTGGGCGCCACGATCTCGTTTTCCATCTTCATGGCCTCCAGAATCACCAGCACCTGACCCTCCTTCACGGCATCGCCGGTCTTGACGCTGACCTTCAGGATGTTGCCGGGCATGGGGGCGGTGACGGGGTCGCCGGCGCCGGTGACGGCGGGGGCGGCAGGAGCGGCAGGAGCGGCAGGAGCGGCAGGAGCGGCAGGAGCGGCAGGAGCCGCGGCAGGGGCGGCGGGAGCGGGGGCGACGGCCTCGTATTCGTCCAGAAGCATGGCCTTGCCGGCCTCGACCTCCACCTCGTAGGTGCGGCCGTTGAGAGTCACTTTATATTTCATGATTATTTGACCTCCTTAATGGAAATGAAGCGCAGCTCGTTGAGGGGCTTGCCCATCTTGTCGGCCACGATGGCCATGAGCATGGCGGCGGTCTTGGGCTCCACGTCGTGGAGCTTCAGTTCGCCGGCGGAGCCGGGCGCCAGGGGCTTGGGCTCCTCGGCGGGAATCTCGGCGGGAGTAATGGCCGCGACAGCCGCCTCGACGGCCTTTTTCTTCCGGTTTTCGGCGGCCACGAAGCACTTGCCCATAATGGTGACCACGATCATCAGCAGGATCAGTCCGAAAAACACCACGCCGTAGCCCAGCAGCGCCACGATGGCGGTGTCCAGGATACCAATGTTAGCCATACGGGATGCCTCCTTACGCCTCGGTGATGGTGTAGACGGCCATGTTCTCTTCCTTGGCCCTGCGCTCGTCGAAGAACTTCTCGGCCAGGTTGGGGAAGGCGATGTAGCTCAGCACATCCTCGTCGGACTTGGCCAGATCGCCCAGCTTCTCCCGGGTGGGCTCCACGATGGGCGCCAGGGTATCGGCGTAGCGGCCGGTGAGGGGCTTCTCGTCGCCCAGAATCAGCTTCTGGATTTCGGGATCGATGGGGGCGGGGGTGCGGCCGTACTCGCCCCGGCAGTAGGCCTTGATTTCCTTGGAAACGGTCTTGTAGCGCTGGCCGTCCAGCACGTTGCGGACAGCCTGCACGCCCACCATCTGGCTGGTGGGGGTGACCAGCGGGGGATAACCCATGTCCTTGCGGACCTTGGGGGTCTCGATCAGAGCCTCGTCAAATTTATCCAGGGCGTTCATCTGCTTGAGCTGGCTCAGCAGGTTGGACAGCATACCGCCGGGCACCTGATAGGTCAGGCACTGGGTGTCGGTGGCCATGGACTTGGGCATCATGGTGCCGTCCTTGAGGAACTCGTCCCGGACGCCCTTGAAGTAGTCGGCCATTTTCTTGGTGCAATTGTCGTCGATGTCCACCTGATAGCCCAACTGGCGCAGAGCGTAGGCCATGGTCTCGGTGGCGGGCTGGCTGGTGCCGCCGGAGAAGGGGGAGATGGCGGTGTCGATGATGTCCACGCCGGCTTCCACGGCCTTCAGGTAGGTCATGAAGGCCAGACCGGTGGTGGAGTGGGTGTGCAGGTCGATGGGCAGATCCACGGCGTCCTTGATGGCGGACACCAGATCATAGGCTTCCTTGGGGCCCATGATGCCGGCCATGTCCTTGATGCAGATGGTGGAGGCGCCCATTTCCTTCAGCTCCTTGACCATTTCCACATATTTCTTGTGGGTATGTACGGGGGAGGTGGTGTAGGAGATGGTGCCGGAAGCGATGGCGCCGGCGTTGACGGTGGCTTCCATGGCGACCTTCAGGTTGTTGACGTCGTTGAGGGCGTCGAAGATGCGGATCACGTCGATGCCGTTTTCCACGGCCTTCTGGACGAAGAGCCGGACGAAATCATCGGGATAGTGGGAATAGCCCAGCACGTTCTGACCCCGCAGCAGCATCTGCAGCTTGGTGTTGGGAACCTTGGCGCGGATCTTGCGCAGACGCTCCCAGGGATCCTCGTGGAGATACCGCAGGCAGACGTCGAAGGTGGCGCCGCCCCAGCATTCCACGGCGTAGAAACCGGCCTTGTCGATGGTTTCCAGCATGGGTTCGAACTTGGCGTAGGGCAGTCGGGTGGCGATGAGAGACTGGTTCGCGTCACGCAGAACGGTCTCGACAAACTGAACTTTTTGAGCCATTTTATATCATACCTCCGAAGGAAAAA
>JAQXIT010000121.1 GCA_029007925.1 Bacillota bacterium
GCTGCACTTCCATCAGGCTCCGGGCGATGTTCAGCCCCAGACCGCTGCCCTCGCTGTTGCGGGCGGTGTCTCCCCGGACGAACCGCTCCATCAGCTCGTCGGCGCTGATATTCTGGGGCTCCCGGGAGATGTTTTTCAGGGAGATCAGCACGCTGTCCTCCGCCTGCAGCAGATCCACATACAGCCGGGTACCGGGCATTGCGTACTTGACGGCATTGCTCAGCAGATTGCTCAGAATCCGCCAGACCAGCCTTCCGTCGGCCTGAATGCGCATTGGCTGGGCGGGCTGCCGGAACACCGGATCCAGCCGGGCGTCGGCCAGCTTGTCGGAAAACTCGCCCAGGGCCTGATTCACGGCTTCCGCCGCGTCGATGTCGGTGATGCTGACGCTGATGTTGCCGGTGTTGGCCTTGCTCAGCTCCATCAGATCCTCGATGAGCTTCTTCATCCGCCCCGACTGCCGGGACAGCACCTCCAGATACTGCTCCCCCTCCTCCGGGGTGTGGGGCTTGCGCAGCAGATCCACAAAATTGATGATGGAGGTCAGCGGGGTTTTGATGTCGTGGGAGACATTGGTAATCAGCTCGGATTTCATCCGCTCGGAGCGCATCTGATTCTCCGCCGCCTCCATGGCCGCCTCCGACAGGGTGTTGAGCTTCCGGGCAAAGTCCAGGAAGGCGCCGTGGAGATATTTGGTGGAGATTTTGTAGCGCAGATCACCCTCGCTCATCCGTTTGGCGCCCCGCATCAGGGTGCCGAAGGCCCAGCCGCCGTAGAGCACCACGGCCGCACAGCCCAGAATGGACAGGAAAAACAGAATAATCATGAAATCCTCGCCGCTCACCGCCAGCAGGAAGCACACCAGTACACCCACGGCCATGGCGAAGGCGGTCAGCAGCCACTGCCAGATCACCGGCAGCAGGGCGTACAGCGCCCGGCAGCCCCGCCACAGGAACCGGATGCCCCGCCCCAGTCCGGTGTAGCACCAGCCCAGAACACTGTGGCGCCAGACATAGCCGCCTTTCACCTTGATCTGGGCGGCGAAGGCGAACACCAGGCCGATAGCCGGCAGAACCATGCACATACACAGCAGGAAGATCAGACTCAGATTGCCGAAATGGGGTCCTCCGCTGTCCGCCCAGCTCACCAGGACGCTGAGCAGATAAGCCAGGGCGACGGTGCTGCCCACCGCGGCCACGGCATACAGATCCAGCGGCAGCCGGTTCAGGCCGCCGGGGCGGATGCTGCCGTCCTTCGCGGCACCGGCGCTCCAGCACAGGAACACCAGACCCGCCGCGAACACCAGCAGTCCCAGCGCCACAACGGCGATGAAGGCGTACCGGTAGGGATATATGGCGGTGAGGATGTGGAGATTGCTGCTTTCCAGCACCGGCTCCTGCAGATACACGGAGACGGTGTATTCCGGCGCGGGATAATAGTAAAGGTAGTAGGTGACCCGGTGGCCCTCCTCCCAGACAATTTGGGTATCATAGTACAGGTACCCGTCGGGCACCGATCCCTCCGGCACCGGGGAGACCCGGGGGGCGAAAGAGGCCGACTCGTCCAGCGTGGGCTCCGTGGCAGATTCCGTGGGAAGGTCGTAGGGGCTGCAGAGGGAGATGATGGGGTACAGAGGCGAGAAGGTATAGGTCTTGGAAAAAACGTGATCCGTCAGCGCGCCGGATTGGGCGCCGTCCTCGGACAGGAGAACCCCGTTCTGCCGGAGCTGAACGCACCAGTGGTCGGCGTCGCTGCGCCGGGTGGGGTCAAAATACATACTCTCCTTGATGGTATAGGGCAGATTGCTCAGATTGTCCGCCACATACCGGTCGGTGTAGGCGGAGGCGATGGACGCGCCGATGGATTCGTATTCCTGATTCTGCAGGACTTCCACGCCGTTGACATACATCTCCGAGGCCTCCATGGCGATGATGCCCAGTCCGCCGGCGGCCGCCGTCACCAGAGAAAGCGCCGTCAGAAGAATGACGAGAAACTTTACCGCGATACTGTGGCGCATGGAATCACCTGCTTCCTTCCAGCTTGTAGCCCTGACCCCAGACCACCTTCAGGTACCGGGGCTCCGAAGGGTTGATTTCGATTTTTTCCCGAAGATGGCGGATGTGGACGGCCACGGCACCCTCGCTGCCCAGAGCCGCTTCCTGCCAGACCGCCTCGTACAGCGCCTTGGTGGAGTAGACCCGGCCGGGGTTGTTCATCAGAAGATGGAGAATGCTGTACTCCGTAGGCGTCAGGTTCACGGCCTCCCCCTCCACGGTGACGGTTTTCGTCCGGTCGTTCATGGAAATGCCGCCGATGGTCAGCTCCCAGTCCCCCTCCGGCGTTTTGCTGCCCAACTGGGCGAAGCGGCGCAGGTGGGAACGCACCCGGGCCAGCACCTCCACGGGGACGAAGGGCTTGGTGATGTAGTCGTCGGCGCCCACGTTGAGCCCCAGCACCTTGTCCTCGGTCTCGGACTTGGCGGTGAGCAGCAGAATGGGAGCGTTGGAGAATTCCCGGATTTTGGCGGTGGCGGTGATGCCGTCCATTTCCGGCATCATCACATCCAGCAGGATCAGATGCACCTCCTCCCGCTGTACCGTCTCCACGGCCTGGGCGCCGGTGTAGGCTTCCAGCAGACGGTAGCCCTCGGGGGCAAGGTAGATTTTCAGAGCGCTGACGATGTCCGGCTGATCGTCGCAGATGAGAACGGTGTACATTGGACGTCCCTCCCGGGGTTTTTCTTCTATTATATCAGCCCGATCCTTAAGATGAAAGAGGCAGTTTTCTTAAGATGCCATTAAGTCGCCCTTGCATATTGCCGGCTGGGTTGCTATAATCACAGTATCTCATCAAAATAAGGAGCGAACAAATTCTATGGATACTATCGAAATGTGGTTTCAGTCCCAGGGGCTGAACCTGCTGAGCACGATCTTCCGCCTGGTCATCATTGCCGCCATCGGCATTCTGCTGATCCGTCTGGCGCAGAAGCTGGTGCGCAAGGTGCTGGAGAAGTCGAAACTGGAGAAGGCCGCCCACAGCCTGATCCTCACCCTGACCAGCACCCTGCTTTACGTCCTGCTGGGACTTATCATGGCCTCCTCCATCGGCATCGACGTCACCGGCATCGTGGCGTTGGCCTCGGTGGCCACGCTGGCCGTATCCCTGGCGCTGCAGAATATGCTGGCCAATGTCATCGGCGGCTTTACCCTGCTGTACACCCATCCCTTCGGCTCCGGCGACTTCGTGGAGATCGCCGGCCAGTCCGGAACGGTGCAGGAGGTGGGCATCGCCTACACCAAGCTGCTGACCCCCGACAATAAGCTGGTGTCCATTCCCAACAGCGCCGTGGTCGGCGCCCAGATCGTGAACTACACCGTCACCGGCATCCGCCGGGTGGAGATCGCCGTCAGCGCCTCCTATGACGCTCCCGCCCAGCTCGTCATCGACACGCTGGTGGGCGCCGCCGATGAGCCCACGGTGCTCACCGAGCCGGAGAAACCCTACGCCGTTCTGACCACCTACGGCGAGAGCACCATCGGATACGCGCTGCGCTTCTGGGTCAAGGGCGACGACTACTGGAACGCCCTGTTCGCCGTCAATCAGAAGATCAAGACCGAATTCGACGCCCACGGCGTCCAGATGAGCTATCCCCATCTCAACGTCCATCTGGATAAATAAAAATTGCGTGAATATTCCCCGCGCGGGGGGACATAATAGCATCGGACGGAAAAAGCACGGCGATTCAAACTGCGACGGCAGAGCGAACGCGGTACATTTCCCGTCAAGTGTGTCGCCGCAAAGCGCAGCGGTGTGACGCGAACAGGCGGATAGGGAACGATCCGCCGTACATAAAAGGGCGGCCGGAAGGCCGCCCTTTATCGCGCGATTTGGAAGCCGGTGTCCGCGGCGCTCCGTGAAGTGAGGTATGAAGCATTGCGGGAAGGGGGCAAAGCCCCCTCAGGAGACGCTGAGGCTCCGGCGCATGGCGCTGATGGCGCCCTTTTCCAGCCGGGATACCTGAGCCTGGGAGATGCCCAGGTAGCCGGCCACCTCCGTCTGGGTTTTGCCGCCCACGAACCGCAGGGACAATATCTGCTTTTCCCGATCTCCCAGACTGCCGAAGGCGCTGCGCAGAGTGATATGCTCCATCCAGTTGCCCTCGGTATTATTCGTGTCCCGCACCTGATCCATCACCGTCAGCGGGTCGCCGCCGTCGGAGTAAACCGGATCGTACAGGCTTACCGGCGCGCAGACCGCGTCCAGCGCCTCGCTGACATCCTCCGGGGGAAGCTGCAGTTCCTTCGCGATCTCCTCGGTGGTGGGCTCCCGTCCCAGCCGAAGAACCATGCTCTCCTTGCACTGCAGCACCCGGTAGGCCACGTCCCGGATGGAGCGGCTGACCCGGATGGCGCTGTTATCCCGCAGATACCGCCGAACCTCTCCGGCGATCATGGGGACGCCGTAGGTGGAGAAGCGCACCTGCTTGTCCGGGTCAAAGTTCCGGATGGCTTTGATGAGCCCGATGCAGCCCACCTGAAACAGATCGTCGGGGCTTTCGCCCCGCTTGTCGAAGCGCTGAATGACGGACAGCACCAGCCGCAGATTCCCCTCGATCAGCGCCTGACGGGCGTTTTCGTCGCCGTCTCTGGCTTTGCGCAGCAGTTCGTCCATCTGCCCGGGGGACAGGGTTTTCAAACGGGAGGTGTTGACGCCGCAGATCTCTACTTTTCCCTGCATGATGATCCTCCTGTGGAAAAATTGCTGATACCAGTATTTCCATCCGGCGGTGGATGATACCAGGAAGGACTTTGGCGGTTTTTCACAAATTTTTGGCCGCGCGCCGCCGGCGCCGTCGCCCGGAAGGGGAGAAATGCGCCAATTTGGCAACATTTTCGTCGGAATTCTGCCGGGAGAATTTTCCAAAGCCCGTTTCCGTAACACGCCGGGGCGGAATGCCGGAAGGGAATATGCACGAAAATATGCACCCTCCATCCGGCGGCATCGGAAGGGAAAACCCCGGAATCCCTGTGGAAAAACCCAACTTTTCCACAATCTCCACAGGTTTATCCACAGGGGTTTTCCACAGGGGAAAAAGGAACCGGCATTCATTTTGGTTGACATAACGGTTTTGGACAGTATTCGACAAAATGCCCACTTTTTCGCCCCCCGTGTTTTTGCCGGGATGCCGGAAGCTACCGAAAAAATGGGACTTGACAGGGGGTTTCAGCCATCCAGCCGACGCTCCGCCGCCCGGTACAGTCCCATGGCCGCCAGGGATACCGGCATCCACAGCAGGGAGAAAATCAGACTGATCTGTCCCCGGTACTGGTACGGAAGATGCCGGTAGTCCCACACGGAGTAGTCCCGGTTTACCAGCAGACCCGTCAGCAGCTCCAGAGCCGTCACCATGGCCGCGCCCAGGATCACCTTCACCGGCAGCGGAAGCCGGGGAAGCGCCTTCTCCAGATGCCCCAGCAGCAAAAAACAGGTTCCGCCCAGCAGGAACATACTGCCGTGACTCCGGCCCCGCCAGAGAAATTCCAGCGTCAGATAGGCGCTGCCGCCCAGATAGAAAAGTACCGCCGTTTTCCAGAGTTTCATGAAAAATCCCTCCCCCATCAGTATCCCCAAAAAATCCAAAAATTTTTCTTGACAAACAGGGAACGCCTGTATATAATAAGAAAGCTGATTTCGGCGGTGCCGAGATCTTTTGACCACACATGGCGGCATAACTCAGTTGGTAGAGTAGCCGGTTCATACCCGGTATGTCATCTGTTCGAATCAGATTGCCGCTACCAGGCCCGTTGGTCAAGCGGTTAAGACACCGCCCTTTCACGGCGGTAACATGGGTTCGATT
>JAQXIT010000122.1 GCA_029007925.1 Bacillota bacterium
GCGGAAATGTTCCGGGAATCGACGGTAACAACGGAAGCGATCTCCAGCGCATGGATGGCAGCGCCATCGGCAGAACCATTGCTGGTAGCCTCAAACAGAACGGCGGGCCACACTTCCTCGCCCACATTGCCAATCACAGTCGCAACGAAGCTGCTGGATTCGGCATCAAAGGCCAGACGGTAGAGGACGTTGGTCTCTCCATTGAAAGCGGAGAAGTAGAGATTACCATCCTCGCCCACAATCAGAGAGGACAGGGTGTTCTCACTGTCGTCGTAGGCTTTCTCGTAACCGATATCGACCAGGTTGGTGGGGATAAAGGAGATACCGGTGCTGTAGCCTGTATCGGTGGCATAAACCTTCAGGGACCAGATGTAGCCGGCATCGTCCAGCAGATACACGACTTCCGCATCATTGCCGTTGTATACCGTCCAGCCGTCGGTTGTCACGCCAACGAACTCGGAACCGCCGGTGTACTGGCTCAGATAGTCGCTGAAGCCAAAGGCAGAAGTGGTGATATTGGTGGGATCCTTGGCAGGCAGGAAGTAGTAATAGTAGACGGCTTCAAGCAGATCCTGCTCATCGGTGGAGAACTCACTGATCGCCATGTCAGCCAGCGGAATGGGAGCGGCACCAATGGTGGTGGTTTCGCCGGTAGTCAGATCCATGGTGATAACGGACTTACCGGAGCTGTCGGTGGCGTAAGCGAGGCCCTTGCCGTTGGCAGTGCCGGAAATGATGTTGTCGGTAAACTTCTGTCCGCCGGTCCAGGTGTCGTCGGTCTCCATGTTCCAATCAAAGGTCTGGAGAACGCCTTCGGTATCCTGCAGCGCACCGTGCAGGGTAACGGTCAGCAGTTCGACGGTAACCTTGCATTCGGCGGTGACAGTGGGATCCAGATTGGAGGTCGCGGTGATGATGCATTCGCCCGCGCCCACACCGGTAACCACGCCCTTGGCGTCCACAGTCGCAATGCTGGGATCGGAGGTAGACCAGGTGACGGTTCGGTCGACAGCAGTCCAGGGCTGCACGGTAGCAGTCAGGGTCTTGCTGCTGCCCTTGAGCAGGGTGAGAGTGGCATCGGAAATCTGAATGCCGCTGACCTTGTCGGTTGGATCCAGCCAACCGCTGCCGCCGGAGGTCTTCTCCGGGATAACCAGAGCGGCCATCTCATCCCACAGGTCATTGTAACGGGTGTACTCGCCGGTAGCAGTATCAATCTCGTAGTAGTAGCCGTAGCCGAAGGTCATGCCAAGGACACTGACAGCATAGTAGCTGTTCCAGCAGAGCATGCCGGTGTTGGGGTTGATCTCCATGGTCTGGATATACTGGCTGGTTCTCAGGTTGGTGGCAACCAGCAGCTCAGGCTCAGCAATGGTATCCAGGGTGAAGGAGTAGACCTCGCCGCTGCCGTACTTGTTGCAGTAGAAGGTGCCGTTGGCATCGCAGGCCAGGGTGTTGGTAACCACACCGATCTCGTCAACCACTTTCAGCTCACCGGTGAGCTTGTCGATGGTGACCAGGTTTCCGTTGCTAACGCCATAGACCTTGCCGTCCGCCTTATTGTAGGCCATATCGGTGACAACCGCACCCATATTGCCGACCAGCGTCTCTTCGGTCAGGTCGTCCTCATGCATGACGTACAGATCGCCATCCGCAGTACCGGCCAGAACCATATGATCCACGATGGTACCGGACACAAAGGTCAGGCTGGTGGGAGAATAAGCAGTGATCTGGTCGTAGGTGGTTTCCTTGGTGAAGGTGGTCCAGTAGTTCTCATCCAGATCGAACACCATCATCTCGGGCAGAGGCTGCTCTTCGCCGATCTGCATCTCGATGACATAGGTGGTAGCGTTCATGGCGTAGTCGAAAACCTGCAGCAGGAATCTCTTGCCGTTAACGCCATCCAGATCCAGAACATACTCAGCCTCTTCGCCGGGCTGGATGTCCTGCTTAGCGCCGGTATAGGTATACACGACGGTACCGGCCTTGTTGTACAGCGCCACAGCCGCGACGTACTGATTGTCGCTGGCGGTAGCGGTCATGGTGTTGCCGGTGAGGCTGACGGAAACGTCCTTCAGCTCAGGAGCGGTGTTATCCACGACCATGGAAACGCCAAAGTCAGCGCCATAGCCCAGGGCGTCCCAATCCACATTGCCCGCGGCGTCCGTATAGTACTCGGGGGCCAGGGTCAGGGCAAGGTTCAGGATGTCGCCCTCCGCCGCGTCGGCGGGGACAAACTTGGTATTCAGCGTGTAGCTGGTATTTTTCCAGGCACCGCCATTGACATAGTAGTACGCGGAGGCAACTTCACCGGAAAGCGCATCAATGTAAGTCTCGCCGGTGGTGACGTTCACTGCGGTGAACCGGGACGCGGCAGCGTTCCGAATGGCGGCAAACTGAAGCTTGGAGATGGAGTCGCCGTTTTCGCTGTTGATGGCATTCCGCTCGGGCATATAGGTGTCGTCGGGAACCAGGGGGTTACCACCAAAGTAATAGAGGGATTTGGGATCATCCGCATAAGTAATCAGGTAGCTGTTGGCATCCGCCTTGCCCAGGTAGGGGGTCTTGTACTCATCGCCGGCAGCGTACTCGGCGTAAGAGCCAACCTCATACATGGAAGGATCGGTCCAGTTGCCATAGAAGCCCAGCACAGGGATGGAATGGCTGGTGCCCTCCACACCCTCCTCGCTGGAAACGCTCTCGGCATAAACATAGCCTTCGATGTAGGCGCCGTTGGCATAGGCTTCGTCCAGAATGGCCTTGTCATTCTCGTCCAGCGTAATGGTCACAGTGACAGTGACGGAACCGTTGGCGGGAACCACGGCAGCGGTGTCCAGCAGGGAGAAGAACAGGTAGGCATCGTAGGAGTTGATCTTGCCGTCCTCGTTCAGATCGGCCTTGTCGGCATGATACAGAGTGGTACGAACGCCGGTGGCATAGTCCAGCAGAGCCTGGCCGTCGGCCTCGTTGATGACGCCGTCGCCGTTGAAGTCTCTTCCGGCCAGCTCAGCACCGGCCTTAACGGTCTTGCCGTCCACGGTAAAGACGGTGTTGGCATCCAGCGGGGTGGTAACGGTGTCCATGTAGTAAGCCAGCTCAGACAGACTCTGATTGGCGTTGGCATAGTACAGGAAGGGAGCCTGAGTGAAGATGTCAGCGCTCAGAGCGTAGACTTTATCCTCACCGGTCAGGTTGTTGATGGAGAAGGAGAAGGTGTAAACGCCGGTCCGATCGGGATCGTCGCCCAACTCGGCCTTGACCTTGCCGTCGGCATAGGACTTGGTAGCGTCGGCACCCATCAGGATGTAGCTGTCGGCGGAAATCGCCGCGCCCACGTTGGCCAGGCCGGCGCCCTGCCGCAGGACAGGATAGTAGTAGCCGTCGTTCTCGCCTTCGCCCATGGGAACGGCAGTGGACATCAGGAGGGAAATCGCCAGAGCACGGTCGGTCAGGCCGTCCTGGGAAAGGCCATTCTCTTCGATGTACTGCTTAACCAGAGCCATCATGCCGGCGACCTGAGGAGACGCCATGGAGGTGCCGCTCATGGTCTCGTACTTATCGGTGGCATCCTTGGGAGAGGTGGGATTATCATTGTTGCTGCCCCAGATGGAGTAGATGGAGCCGCCGGGAGCGGTGATTTCAGGCTTCAGCTCCAGGCTGCCGGGAACGCCCCAGCTGGAGAAGTCGCTCATGGTGTAGAAATCACTGTTGAACTGGGAGGAGGAAACGCCCTCAGTGATGGTAATGGTGCCGGTGTAGTACAGCACATCACCCGCGTCATTGGTAACAGCCGTGGAATTGGCCTTCACCATAGCGCCGTCGGCCTGGGTAATGGAGACGACGGGGGCGGTGTGGGAGTAGTCGGACAGATCCATGTTGATCACGCCGGACTGGTTGTTGTAGATAATGGTGGCAATGGCGCCGGCCTCCGCAGCGAAGTCCGCCTTCTGATAGAAGGAGATGGAACCGCGGGAGCAGAACGCGATCTTGCCAACCAAGTCTTCGCCGACGGCAGCCCAATCTTCTTCGGTGCCGGAGCCGTCGATGAACACGTATTCGTGCTCGCCGGCCAGCGCAGCCAGAGGTTCATTTTTGTAACTGGTTTCGTTGTAAACAACGCTGTTGCCTGCCACGGAGAAGGAGACACCGGTGGTGCCGTCATTGTTGACGGAGGCAACGGAAACGCTGTTGGTGAAGGAACCGGGGGAGCCGGCGGTATCCATGCTCACGTCTTCGGCGTACAGATAGCCAAGAGGATAAGCATTCTCAACCCAGGAGCCGGAGTTGCCGGCGGACATGCACACCACGGTATTGGTGCTGACCAGGCTGTCCAGAATGGCCTGATACTTCGCATTGGAGTTGCGGGACATACCGGGGTTGCCGGAACCCAGGGACAGGTTCACGGAGTCACAGCCCAGGATGATGGCGTCCTCGATGGCGACCATGTAATCGGAATCATAAGCGCCGCCGCTGCTGCCGAAGACCTTCATGGTGATGATCTGGGCATCAGGCGCAACGCCCTGCACCTTCACGGTGTCCAGCGCGTTGGAATAGGTTCCGTCCCCGTTGGGGATGTAGGCGTTGGCCGCCGCGATACCGGTGACATGGGAGCCATGCTCACCCTGCTGATCGTTGTCATGGGTGATGTCGTAGTTGTCGTCCACATAGTTGTAGGCGAAGGGGATCTTGCTGCTGACGAAGGTCTGCTCGGGGTCAATCTTAACATTCAGCTTGTCGGCAACCGCAGCAACCTCAGCCGCATCCAGCAGATCCAGCTTTTCCTTGTACTCTTCCGGAGTCATACCGGCCAGACCGGCACGGTAAGCCAGAGAGTAGTTGAAAGCGCCGTTGTCAAGGGACTGATGATCGGAGTCCACACCGGTATCGATGATGGCAATCCGCATGCCGGCGCCGGTATAGCCGGAGCTCCAGGCAAAGGCGGAGCCGATCTGCTTGCTGGAAGTCGCCATATTGGGATCGTTGGTTTCTTCCTTCTCCACCGCCATGGGCTCATACCGAGTCTCGATCAGGACTTCCTGAACGCCGGAAATCTTCTCGATGGTCTTGATCTGGCCATACTCTACATTGGCAGAGATGAGGTTAGCAGCCAGAGTCAGGTTCCAGACCACATTCAGGTCTTTCTTGGTGACAGACTCGATCTTGCTAACAATCGCATCCTGCTGTTTCTGCAGGTCGGCACGGTACGCCATCGCTTCCGCATTGGCAGCGATTTTATCCGTGCTGTAGCCCGCGTCAATCGTTGACTCCTTATTCAGGACGATGGAAACACGGACTATGTCCGTATCCTTATAGGGGGATTCCTCGTCCGTAAGGTTCGCTTGTTCCCTTCCGGGGAAAGCTGCGCTTACAGAGTCATTGTCAACTTTCGTGAATTTGACTTTGGTCTTATCCGCCGCGCCGACCGGGAATACGAACCAGGCGGCAAGCATGGAGACGACCAAAATCAGCGAAAGCAGACGTTTGACTGATTTTTTGCACTTCATACCTCTTACTCCTTTGCAAGATATAATATATATCACGCGGACACCGCGCAACATACCGTTCAGAGGGGCATCGTGCTTTCCTCGGAAAGCACGGAAACGGGTACCCGTTTCCAGCCCAAATCATGGTAAAGATTCTATCATGTCCCCGCCAAAAAATCAAGTGTCTTCAATAAAAAAACAAATATTTTTTCCGTTCCGCAGCATCCCCGTTTCTTCCCGCGGAAAGCCGCGAAACGCCGCCGGCAAATCAACTGCCGACGGCGTCCTCTCAGGCCCAATTCCGGGCATTTTGGGTGTTGTAAAGTCCGGCGTAGATGCCGCCGTTTTTCAGCAGTTCCTCATGGGTTCCGCTTTCCGTGATGCGGCCGTCGGCAATGGAGATGATCCGGCCGGCGGAGCGGATGGTGGAGAGTCTGTGCGCGATAATCAGGGTGGTTCTGCCCTTTGCCAGCGCGTCGAAAGCCCGCTGGATCTTGGCCTCGGTGACGGAATCCAGCGCGGAGGTAGCCTCGTCCAGGATCAGAATGGGCGGATTTTTCAGAAACACCCGGGCAATGGCCACCCGCTGTTTCTGTCCGCCGGACAGAAGCGTTCCCCGCTCTCCCACATATGTGTCGAATCCGGCCGGCATGGCCATGATATCCTCGTAGATCTCAGCCTTTTTCGCCGCCTCAATGACCTCCTCCATGGAGGCGTCGGGTCTGCCGTAGCGGATATTCTCCAGAATGGTGTCCGCGAAGAGGAACACATCCTGCTGAACGATGCCGATGTTCCGGTGGATGGATTTCTGGGTCACCTCACGGATATCCCGGCCGTCGATGGAGATACTGCCGCCGGATACATCATAGAACCGGGGACTCAACTGGCACAGGGTACTTTTTCCGCCGCCGGAGGGGCCGACGATGGCCACCGTCTCCCCGGGGGACACATGGAGCGTCACACTGTGCAGCACGTCCAGATCCCCGTCGTAGGCAAACGAAACATCCTCCACGCGGATGTCGCCCTTCACATCCTTCAGTTCCGGCGCGTTTTCCCGATCCTGCAGGGTCGGCTCGGTGCGCATGATGGATACGAACCGGTTCAGACCGGCGAAGCCGTTGGCGAACATCTCCGAGAAGCCGGAGAGCTTCCGCATGGGGTTGATGAAGGAAGTAATATACAGCGTGAAGGTCAGAAGATCGCTGTATCCCATCTGCCCCTTCATGACATAGTAGCCGCCGACACCGATGACCACCACATTCAGGCTGCACAGAAAGAATTCCACCGTGCTGTGGAAGCGTCCCATCGCCTTGTGGAACTCCCGCTTGGAGGTCTTGAACATTTCGTTGGCGGCGGTAAACCGGGCGTTCTCCACCTCCTCGTTGGCAAAGGCCTTGGCGGTGCGGATGCCGGACAGGCTGCTTTCGATCTCCTGATTGATGTAGGCCGTTTTCTGCTTCACCGCGGCGGAGGCCTTGCCCATGCTGCGGCGCATGGTCATGACCACCGCCAGAAACACAGGGATCATCACGCCCACCACCAGCGCCAGCTGCCAGCGGATGGAGCCCATAACCACCAGCGCGCCCAGGATGGTCAGGATGGAGGTCAGCAGATCCTCCGGGCCATGGTGCGCCAGCTCCGTCAGCTCAAACAGATCCGAAGTCAGGCGGCTCATAAGCTGACCGGTGCGGTTCCGGTCGTAAAAGTCGAAGCTCATTTCCTGCATATGCCGGAACAGATCCCGCCGGATATCCGCCTCCACACGGATGCCGAAGGTGTGGCCATAGTAGGCCACCACATAATTCAGCAGCGACCGCAGCAGATAGCAGGCCGCCACCGCCGCCATGACAGTAAAGAAAACCCCGTACATCCGGTTGGGCAGCAGTTCGTTCAGAGCCTTGCGGGTCACCAGCGGAAAGGTCAGATCAATGGCCGCGATGCCCATGGCGCACAGAATATCCACAGCGAACAGTCCCTTGTGGTTCCGGAAGTAGCTCAGAAAGATCCACAGGGGCCTTTTCTTCTGATATTCCTTTGTCGTCATACACATACCTCCCTTTTTCCCAACATTATACACAAACTCCGCAAAAGTTGCAAGTGCAACAAAATAACTTTCTCTTGGTTTTTCCCATTTTTTCTGCTATACTGGCTTTATTCCGGCATTGGGAGGATTGCGCCATGAAGATATTGCATTCGGACAAGGACATCGCCGTGTGCCTCAAGCCCGTGGGGCTGGATTCGGAGACCGGCGTGCCGGAGGCGCTTCAGGAAACACTGGGCGGCGAATTTCTTCCCGTCCACCGATTGGATCAGAACGTGGGCGGCGTCATGGTGTACGCCCGGACGAAATCCGCCGCGGCGGAGCTGTCCAAAGCCATTCAGTCCGGCGCCATGGTCAAGGAGTACATCGCCCTGGTGCACGGCACCCCGCCGGAAAGCGGGGACTGGGAGGATCTTCTGTGGAAAGACAGCCGCCGCAACAAGGTATTTGTGGTCACCCGGCAGCGGGGCGGTGTGAAAAAAGCCCGGCTGGAATTTCGCCGGCTCACCGCGGGGGAAACCTCGCTGGTGCGGATCCGGCTCCACACCGGCCGCTCCCACCAGATCCGGGTGCAGTTCGCCAGCCGGGGCTTTCCGCTGGCAGGCGATCACAAATACGGCGCCCGGGACGAATTCTCCGCGCCCTTTCTCTATTCCTGCCGCCTGACCTTCCCCTTCGGCGGAAATACGCTTTCCTTCGAATCTCTGCCCGACTGGGTGGAACCGACAGCCGAATAAAACGAAGATCCCGGTACCGTTGACCAGACGGCACCGGGATCTTCCTTGGAATAAGAGAGGTAAGAAAATGAAAAGAGAAATATTGATATCACTGATTACATTTATATTGTATGGGAAGGATATTAAGAAAATAAGCATCTAACTGTTAAGAAAATATGAAGCAGAGAAAAAATACTCGCATCATTTTGTGCAAAACAACAATCTGTGAATTTTTTGTGATCCTCCCCTTTTCCCCTTGACTTTTTGGAAAATTGGAGTATAGTGATGGCAAAAGAATTAGCACTCTCAAGGTGTGAGTGCTAAAACCGAAAGGGAGTGTGTTTATGAACTTCAATCAGTACACCCAAAAGTCTCTGGAAGCCGTCCAGAGCGCTCAGAACATCGCCCGATCCAACTCCCACCAGCAAATGGAGCAGGTTCACCTGCTGCTGGCACTGCTGCAGCAGGAGGGCGGCCTGACCCGGGAGCTGCTGCGGAAGATGAACGTCACCGTAGAGAGTCTGGAGGCCGCCGCCAAAGCGGAGCTGCGGAAGCTCCCCGCCGTCACCGGCAGCCGGGAGGCGGACAAGTTCTATATTTCCGCCGGCGTGGACGCGGCCTTCAACGCCGCCGAAAGTCAGGCGCAGGCCATGAAGGATGAGTATGTCTCCGTGGAGCATCTGTTTCTGGGATTGCTGGAGGCTGCCGAAGGTGCCGTCAAGACGCTGTTCCAGACTTACAACATCACCAAGGAGGCCTGCCTGAAGGCACTGCAGAGTGTCCGGGGCAATCAGCGTGTCACCACCGACAACCCGGAGGGAACCTACGATGCGCTGGAAAAGTACGGCACCGATCTGGTCAAGCGGGCCCGGGAGCAGAAAATGGATCCCGTCATCGGCCGTGATGAAGAGATCCGGAACGTGATCCGGATTCTGTCGAGAAAAACCAAGAACAACCCCGTCCTCATCGGTGAGCCCGGCGTGGGCAAAACCGCCATCGCCGAGGGGCTGGCTCAGCGGATCGTGAAGAAGGATGTGCCCAAATCCCTGCAGGACAAGACCATCTTCTCCCTGGACATGGGTGCCCTCATTGCCGGCGCCAAGTACCGGGGCGAGTTTGAGGAACGTCTGAAGGCCGTGCTGAACGAGGTGCGGCAGTCCGAAGGGCGGATCATTCTGTTCATCGATGAGCTGCACACCATCGTAGGCGCCGGTAAGACCGAGGGCAGCATGGACGCGGGCAACCTTCTGAAGCCCATGCTGGCCCGGGGCGAGCTGCACTGCATCGGTGCCACCACCCTGGACGAATACCGGCAGTATATCGAAAAGGACGCGGCGCTGGAGCGCCGGTTCCAGCCGGTAACGGTGGATGAGCCCACGGTGGAGGACACCATTGCCATTCTCCGTGGCCTGAAAGAACGCTATGAGGTGTTCCACGGCGTCAAAATCGCGGATTCCGCCATCATCGCCGCCGCCACACTGTCCCACCGCTATATCACCGACCGGTTCCTGCCGGACAAGGCCATTGATCTGGTGGATGAGGCCTGCGCCCAGATCCGCACGGAGATGGACTCCATGCCCACGGAGCTGGACGCCGTGTCCCGGAAGATCATTCAGATGGAGATCGAGGAGGCCGCTCTGAAGAAAGAGGAGGACGAACTGTCCAAGGCCCGTCTGGCGGAGCTGCAGAAGGAGCTGGCAGAGGAGCGGGACAAGTTCAACTCCATGAAGGCCAAATGGGAAAACGAAAAGAACGCCATCGGCCGTCTCCAGCAGCTTCGGGAGCAGATCGAGGATCTGAACCGCCAGATTGAGGCCGCCGAACAGCGCTACGATCTGGAGAAGGCGGCGGAGCTGAAATACGGCCGCCTGCCGGAGCTTCAGAAGCAGCTCGCCGC
>JAQXIT010000123.1 GCA_029007925.1 Bacillota bacterium
GCAGCCTCTGGCGATTCTCTGAAGCGTCAGGGAATAATCGCTGCCGGAATCCGTAAGACCGAACCACTGCGCAATCACCGCCGCTTCGGCTCCGGCCAGCCTTCGGAGATTCTCCTCCTCCAGCAGCCACCGGACACAGCGCCAATTTGTGTAGAATCCGTGCTCCAGAATCAGGCCGACAGTGCCAACGGCTGCGGCACCCCGAAGTACACCATACCAGTCCGCGCCTGTTCCGTTTGCTTTGTGCCAGATCTGCTCCGGCTCTGTGGTGTCCATACTGTTACGGATGGTTTTGCCCAGCGAGGCCGCCAAAGCGTCGCCCTTTCCGTCCAGCTGGGCGATGACCAGCGGATAATCCGCACTTTCCCGGTCAGCGGCATTCGCGTGGATGGACAGGAACAGATCACAGCCTCGGGACGCTTTTCCCCGTTCCACCAGCCCAGGATCCATTTGGGGATCCGTTCTGGTCGATCGTACCTCCATGCCGTACGCTTCCAGCGCCTTTTTCAGCAGCAGGCAGAACCGCCAATTGAATTCCGACTCCCAAAATTCCGCTGCCGCCGGGCTTTGATTATACTTCCCGGAATGTCCGGCGTCCAGACACACGACAGGGCGGTCATGTCCTGCTTGAACGTGAATCATGTCCGTCCGCCTCCTATACCGTGAATTTGATAATCGCGGAGCCGGTCATGGCGCTGGCGTCAAACGCCGTCTCAACCCCAAAATACCATTGTGAGCTGTTGCCGTAGAGAAAATACTTCAGATTTCCCTCCGGAAGGCTCTGGAGATTGCAGTACTGCCGGGTGCTTCCCACCACGTTAAAGCGGATATCCACCAGATTGACCTTCGGATAATTTTCCTTCGTCATTCCCAGCGCGGTGTAACTTGTGTTGGTATTGGGCAATGCTCCAATGGGAACCCGGATCGCGTACACCGGTTTTTCGTTATCCCGCTCGCCGGTCAGATATACCCTTCGGTTTTCCATCTGCGGATCCAGATAGACCCAGTCGTCCCAGACACCGTTCATGTACCTTCTGGCATAGGTTTCCGTCAGATTTGAGTTTTTCAGAATCTGGAACAGAATCTGCCCATCCGACCAGCTCAGCACGAACAGCGGCCCCCCGCCGAATCTGTCATCCGGCTTGTTCGCCGTCAGGGCGGTGCATACGTAGAATCCGGTTCTGAGCGTCGTGATGTTCAAATCCGTAATCCTTTGACAGGATCTGATAATGACTTCTCCTAAGCCATAACGAGTAGGCGCTTTTCCGTTCAGCGCGTTGCCGGTGGCTTCTGCGTCCGCCGCCATACCCGATTGGGTCAGGGTTTCATCCGTTTCAAAAGTGGCCGCAGCCTCCAGCATCTGTCCCAGAAGCTCGGACAGTGCCGTATAATACCCGGTCGCTTCCGCACCCTCCAGACCCGGCACCGGTTCCGCGATGTAGGGCAGATTCCAGAATCCAATCTGTGTGCCATCCGCCCGGCTGAGGATCAGGCACAATGTACCGCCGCCCTTAACCGCCAGCATCTGGGTAATCAGCTCCACCTCCACGGTATTTCCGGACACCGTAAAGGCACTTTTTCCGCCCACGGATGAGTAATTCCCTTCCCCGCTGGTTCCGCTGTACCAGACGGACAGTCCGGCGTTCTCCGGGATGGGATAAGGCTCGCCCTGATCCGTAATCACCGCACGGAATTTCCGTCCCACATCCCCCTGTTTTGCCAAAATGAGCGGCGGCGCTCCGCGCTCCGCAATGTCCAAATGGATAACTTGCATATAATCCCTCCTGTTGATTGATTGGAAAGGAGCATTTCCTTTCAACCACAGGCAAAAAAGAAAGCAAAGTTGCATTCTTTTCTGCAACTTTGCTGTAAAAAGAGGAAAAGGGCACCCGAACGTGCCCTTACAGCTCACTTTTCCCTGTCGGAAGCGATGATTCGCTTCATGGCTTCGATGCCAACCTTGACGGCGCCGGAGGTGTCCTCGGTCATTTTCAGGAACATCCCGGCCTTCTCCCGTTCCTGATTCCAGATCACATGGAAGCAGCTTCCACACCGGACGCCCAGCGCAGACGCCACCACAAACAGAGCGGCGGATTCCATTTCGCTGGCCTTTACACCCAAGCGCTTCCAGCTCTCCCATTTCTGCAGCAGCTCGTAGTACACAGGGGACTTCTCCGGGCTGTGCTGGCCGTAGAAGGAGTCCTTGCACTGAACGACACCGGTGTGGGTTCGGTATCCCAGCGCCTCTCCGGCGGCCTTCAGTGCCGCGGCTACGGTGAAATCCGGTACCGCCGGGAATTCGATAGGCGCGTATTC
This sequence comes from Bacillota bacterium, assembly GCA_029007925.1. Taxonomy (GTDB): domain Bacteria; phylum Bacillota; class Clostridia; order Oscillospirales; family Oscillospiraceae; genus Faecousia. The sequence goes on from JAQXIT010000123.1 coordinate 2,317, forward strand.
CAAAGAGGTATGCTCATATCGGATGGCGCCGGTGGCCACCACCACATCGCCGGGGCAGACATCCAGAGCGATGCCCCCGCAGGTGCCGATTCGGATGAAGGTGTCCGCGCCGATGGCGGCCAGCTCCTCCATGGCGATGGAAGCGGAGGGGCCGCCGATGCCGGTGGAGCATACGCTGACCTTCTCCCCCAGCAGGTAGCCGGTGTAGACATTATACTCCCGGTTCATACCCACATGAACGGGATTGTCGAAACAGGCGGCAATGGATTCGCACCGGCCCGGATCCCCGGGCAGAAATACATAGCGCCCCACGTCTCCCCTGACACAGTGAATATGAAACTGTCTGCCGGTATCCTGCATATGGCTTCCTCCAAATCACAATACTTTTTGAGTCAGTATACCACAAGATGCTGTATTTTGCAAGGCCTCATGTACACAATCTGTGCCGCCTATTCCCATCAATCTCCCCGTTTGCATGGCAGATCAGAACAGGCAGACCTGACTGGTATCCGGCAGATCGCCGAAGGCGCCGGCTTCCTTCAGCATCTGGATGTGGGTTTTGGACACCTTGGGGCAGGCTGCGGCCACTTCCTCGATGGACAGAAACTGCTTGCCTTCCCTGCCCTCCATCAGATCCCAGGCGGCGCTTTCGCCAAGGCCTGAGATTGCCACAAAGGGCGGGCGGAGCTTGCCGTCTTCAATCTGAAATTTGATGGCATGGCTGTTGTAGAGATCGATGGGCAGGAATTCAAAGCCACGGAGGTAGTACTCATACACCACCTCCAGTGTCGTCAGCAGATCCTGATCCTTATCCGTCGCGTCCTCATTGCCGTCAATGGCTTCAATGTTTGCCTTGACCGTCTCCAACCCGCGGGTCATCAGTACCGCGTCAAAGCCGCCCTTCTGGCTGCGGCGATAGAAATATGCCGCGTAAAAGGCCAGCGGATGGTACACCTTGAACCAGGCAATTCGGAACGCCATCATGACATAGGCTACCGCGTGTGCCTTGGGGAACAGGTATTTGATTTTTTTGCAGGAACCGATGTACCAATCCGGTACACCGGCGGCGCGCATTTCCTCCTCGGCGCCCTCCGGCAGACCTCTGCCCTTACGGACGGCCTCCATGATCTTGAAGGAACGCTTTTCCGGCATTCCGCAGGAAATCAGGTAGATCATGATATCGTCACGGCAGCCGATGGCCTCGTCAACGGAAGCGGTTTTGGAGAGAATCAGATCCTTGGCGTTGCCCAGCCACACGTCGGTACCGTGGGAGAAGCCGGAGAGCCGCAGCAATGTGTCGAATTTTGTGGGCATGGTGTCCAGCAGCATTCCCCGGGTGAAACGGGTATTGAACTCCGGGATGGCCACGGCACCGGTGGGGCCCAGGATCGGGTCATTTTCGTAACCCAGCACCTTGGAGGAGGTGAAGATGGACATGGTGTTCTTGTCGTCCAGGGGGATCTTCTTGGCATCCACGCCGGTCATATCCTCCATCATGCGGATCATGGTGGGGTCATCATGACCCAGCATATCCAGCTTCAGCAGGTTCTCCTCCATGGAGTGGTATTCAAAATGGGTAGTGATCTGATCGGCGTTGGGATCGTCCGCCGGGTGCTGCACCGGGCAGAAATCCCAGATCTCGTTCTCCTGAGGAATGACCACCAGTCCGCCGGGATGCTGTCCCGTGGTTCTGCGGACGCCCACACAGCCGTTGGCAAGGCGGGCTTCCTCAGCTCTGGAAGCGGTGAGTCCCCGCTCCGAAAGGTACTTTTTCACATAACCGAAAGCCGTCTTTTCCGCCACGGTTCCGATGGTTCCGGCCCGGAAAACATGGGTTTTTCCGAACATTTCGGTACAGTACGCATGGGCCTTTGCCTGATATTCGCCGGAGAAGTTCAGGTCGATATCCGGCACTTTGTCACCACCGAAGCCCAGGAAGGTCTCGAAGGGGATGTTGAAGCCGTCCTTCTCGAATTTGGTGCCGCATTTGGGGCAGACCGCGTCCGGCAGGTCGGCACCGCAGCCGAAGCCCTTGGGTACGTCGAAAGTGGTGTACTTACATTCGGGATTGGGGCAGCGGTAATGGGGCGGGAAGGAATTGACCTCCGTGATGCCCGCCATGTAGGCAACGATGGAGGAACCCACGGAACCCCGGGAGCCCACCAGATAGCCATGCTCCAGGGAGTTCTGCACCAGCTTCTGGGCAGACATATAAATCACGTCATAATGGCAGGTGATGATGTCGTGCAGTTCCGTTTCCACACGCTTCACCATCAGCTCCGGGGGATTCTCGCCGTAGAGCCGGTGGAATTTCCCATAGACCAGAGCCTTCAGATCCTCCACGGAGTTCTCGATCTTGGGAGCAAACAGGTTGTGAGGTACCGGGCGCAGGGTTTCGCACATATCGGCAATCCGGTTGGGATTGGTTACCACCACCTCATATGCCTTTTCCGTCCCCAGATAGGCGAATTCCTTCAGCATATCGTCGGTGGTGCGGAAGTACAGCGGATTGGAGCGGTCGCAGTCCTCAAAGCCCTTGGTGGCCAGCAGGATGTGCCGGAAAATCTCGTCCTCCGGATTCAGGAAGTGGACATCGCCGGTGGCCACTACCGGCTTGCCCAGTTCCTCACCCAGCCGCACAACGGTACGGTTCAATTCCCGCAAGTCCTCATCGCAGGCGGCTTCGTACCTGTCCGATTCAATCATGAAGCGGTTGTTGGCAATGGGCTGGATCTCCAGAAAATCGTAGAAAGAGGCAATCCGCTTCAGTTCCTCGTGGCTTTTCCCCTCCAGAATGGCCTGAAACAGCTCGCCGGCCTCGCAGGCGGAGCCGATAATCAATCCTTCCCGCAGCTCCATCAGCTGGGATTTGGGAATCCGGGGGAATTTCTTGAAATACTCCAGATTGGAGTCGGAAATCAGATGGTACAGGTTCCGCAGACCCACCTGATTCTTGGCAAACAGCAGAATATGCCGGGGATGCCGGGCAAAAATGACGCCCTTGGAGCGCTGCTTCATCAGCTCGGAATTGACGCTCTGCAGGTTATGGATGCCCAGATCCTCCAGCATGGGGAGGAATTTGGTCATGATAAGGCCGCAGATATTGGCGTCGTCCGCCGCCCGGTGATGGTTAAAATTCGGCAGGCACATCGCCTTGGCCACCACATCCAGCTTGTACCGGTTCAGCGTGGGTAAAAGCTGCTGGGACAGCGTCAGGGTGTCCGCGTCCGTCAGGGTGTAAGGAATCCCCTGGCGCCCGCACTCCGCCCGGATGAAGCCGGTGTCAAATTTGGAATTGTGGGCAACCACCACCCGGTTTCCCACGAACTCCAGAAATTTCGGCAGAATCTCCTGAATTTTCGGAGCGTCCTTCAGCATATCATCGCTGATACCCGTCAATTCCACGATTTTCCGATCCAGCGTCCGTTCCGGATCCACGAAGGTCTGGAAGCGCTCCAGCTCCCGGCCGTTTTTCAGAATAACCGCGCCGATCTCGATGATTCGGTCGGTTTCGGCGGAGAGGCCGGTTGTTTCCAGATCGAAAGCCACAAATTCCCCGTCAAAGGTCATATCACCGTCGCCGTGTACAACCAGGCGGTCGTCCACATCGTTGACATAGTAGCCCTCGCAGCCGTAAAGAATCTTGATGGTCTCGTCGGTTCCGGCGATTTTCGGCGGCGATTTCCGATCCTCCACCGCGTGAAGCGCGTCGGTGAAGGACTGGACGCAGCCGTGGTCGGTGATGGCGATGGCCTTATGGCCCCAGGCGGCAGCCTGCTTGATAGCCGCTTTGGTGTCCGTCAGGGCGTCCATATTGCTCATGATGGTATGCAGATGCAGCTCCACCCGCTTCTCGCCCTCCGCCAGATCCCGGCGCTTGGGCATTTCGCCGGGCATAATGGCCTGGGGATTCAGAACGGTTTCGTTGTCGAATTTGTCAATGGCCATCTTTCCCAGAACCCGAAGCACCGTTCCGGGCGCGGTATGCTCCAAAACGCCCTTGGCTTCATTATTCTCCAGGAAACGCTTGACACGGACGGAGCCGGTATTGTCGGTCATATCAAAATTGATGACCCAGGCATTCCGCTTTTTCAGTTCCTTGTGATCGGCGGCAAAGACACGTCCCTCAACAATCACGGTACCCGTATCCAGATCCAGCTCCTTCATGGGGGTGGAATTCCCCTTGAAGGGTCTTCCGAAAAAGGCCTCGCTGGGAGCCGGCGCGGGAACGTCCTTCTTTTTCGCGGACACGGCGGGAACATCCACCATGACCTCGGCGCGCATTTTTTCCATGGCATCGAACAGAGCCTGTCCCTCCAGAGCGGCGCCGGCCTCGATGCGGATGGTGACATCCGTCCCGAATCGGGTTTTCAGTTCCGCCTGCACCTCCCGCAGGCACTCCTCCAGTGTCTGTTTTCCGTTGGCCTGCAGGCCAATGGTCAGGTTGGTGCCTTCCCATGTCCATTTGGCGCCGGCAAGGGAACCCCGGGTCATGGAATTCTGCCGGACAAACAGCCCCATCAGTTCCTCCGGCTCCATTTTTTGCAATTCCGAGGCGGGATGCGTCGCCGTCAGCTCCAGAGCTTTCAGCCCATAGATTCCGCAGATGTCCCGGGAAGCCTGATCCAGCAGCCGCCGGGGAATATAGGTATCGCTGCGGAGTGTCACCGATATCCGGCGAAATTCCGGATCCAGATCCGCAGCAACAATGGCCGCCTGAGAAAACGCGCGGTTCAGCGGCTCAGGCGGCTCATAATCGGAAAACATATTCAGAAAATAGGTTTCTTCTCTCATTTCTCTCCTCAAAGGGCTTCGATTCGCTTCAGCAGAGCAGGAAGCAGCTCCTCGTAGGGCAGCTTTTCCACCTGCTCCCCTTTCTCAAAGATCATGCCCCAGCCGTCGCCGCCGGCAATACCGATGTCCGCCTCCCGGGCTTCCCCGGGGCCGTTGACCACACAGCCCATAACGGCCACCGTAATGGGCTTTTTGCAGTCCTTCAGCGCCTCATCCACCCGGTTCACCAGGCCGATCAGATCGATCCGTGTGCGTCCGCAGGTGGGACAGGACACGATGTTGACGCCCTCCCGCAGCAGCCCCGCCGCCTTCAGGATATCCCTGGCGGCATAGACCTCCTGCACCGGATCGTCAGTCAGACTGACCCGGACGGTATCGCCGATGCCGTCCATCAGCAGCGCGCCAATGCCCATGGCGGATTTGATGATGCCCATCCGCACCGGGCCGGTCTCCGTGACGCCGATATGGAGCGGATAGTCGCATTGGCTCCGGAACAGCCGGGCGGCCGCTACCATGGTCGGCACCGTGGAGGATTTCATGGACACGCAGGTATCGTAGAATCCGAATTTCTCCAGCAGCTCCAGATGCTGAAAGGCGCTTTCCACCAGCGCTTCCGCCGTGGGGTGACCGTATTTCTCCAGCAGCCGCTTATCCAGACTGCCGCCGTTGACGCCGATGCGGATGGGGATGCCCCGATCCCGGCAGACCTCAACAACCGCCTTCACCCGATCCTCCCCACCGATGTTGCCGGGGTTGATGCGGATTTTGGAGGCGCCTGCTTCCGCGGCGGCGATGGCCAGCTTGTAATCAAAATGAATGTCCGCCACCAGCGGCAGCTCGCTTTCCCGGACGATCTGGGCAAAGCCCCGGGCCGCTTCCATATTCTGAACGGACAGCCGGGCAATCCGGCAGCCGGCGGCCTTCAGCTCACGGATCTGGGCAAGAGAACCTTCCACATCCGTGGTTTTGGTGTTCAGCATGGACTGAATCACCACCGGGGCGCCGCCTCCGATGGGAACACCGCCCACCAGAATCTGCCTCGTCACGGCGTTCACCTCCTGACAATCGTAAAGATATCCTTGAACATAATCAGCGCCATAAGAATCAGCAGCAGGATCATGCCGGCGGCGTGGATATATCCCTCATACTTGGGATTGACCTTCTTCTTGGTAATGGCCTCGATGACCGTGACCACCACCAGACTGAACACTCGGCCGCCGTCCAGCGCGGGAATGGGAAGCATATTCATCACCGCCAGGTTAATGGCGATGATGCCTCCGTAGAGCAGCATATTCATCAGCGCAGCCGTCCAGCTTTTGGAAGCCTGCGCCACCTGACTCATCTGATCCACGATCATCACCGGGCCGCCCACGTCCTGAATGCCTACCTTGCCGGTAAACACCATCTGGAGACTCAGACGGACATTGCGCACGGAATCCACGGCGTTCAGCAGTCCGTACCGCAGCCTGGTGCCCAGACTTGGGGACTCCACCAGCGTAAAGTTCATGCCATAGAGCATCCGGGAATTTCCCTCTTCGTCGATGACCTCATGGCGCTCCATGCGGAAATCATCAAGAATCACCTTCTGACCGTTCCGCTCCACCACCAGATCGTGTACCTCGCCGGGATTCAGGGTCAGCATCAATGAGAAATCCGCTTGTACATAGATTTTTTCTCCGTCAACTTCCAGAATCCTGTCGCCCACCTGCAGGCCATCCTCGCCGCACACAGTGCTGTAGTCTGTGAAGCTGCTGATAACCGGCATGACGAGTTCCTTCACCGGTACGAAAAAGATCATCATAATCAGCACCCCGGCCACCAGATTCATGGCGGCACCGGCTACCAGAATAATCAGCCGCTTCCACCAGGCCGCTTTCTGGAAGGAACGGGGATTGTCGGTATCCTCATCCTCACCCTCCATGGCGCAGAAGCCACCGAACGGAATGCAGCGGATGGAATAAACGGTTTCCCCTACCTGCTTTTTAAAAATCGCAGGCCCCATAAACAGGGAGAACTCGTTGACCTGAACACCAAAGCCCTTGGCGGCAAGAAAATGTCCCAGTTCGTGGATAAAGATCAGAAAGCTGAAAATCAAAATTGCAAAAATGATACTCATATCGTTCCTCACATTACAGGTTTTGTGCCGCGACAAAGGCCCGAGCAAGCCGGTCGGATTCCAGAATCTCCGCCAGCGTGGGGTTCTTCACGAAGGGCACCGTCTCCACGGCGCCTTTAACCAGCCGGTAGATGTCATAAAAACCAATCCGATCCTCCAGAAACAGCGCCACAGCCGCTTCGTTCGCACCGTTCATCACCGGGCAGGCGCTGCCTCCGGCGGCGGCGCATTCCCGGGCCAGCGCAAGGCAGGGAAACGCCTCCGTGTTCGGCTCCGCAAAGGTCAGGGCGCCGCAGGTTGTCAGATCCAGACGCTCCACCGGACTTTCCCGCCGCTCGGGATAAGTCAGCGCCAGCTGAATGGGCAGGCGCATATCCGGAGTGCCGAGCTGTGCCAGTACCGCGCCGTCCACGGTTTCCACCAGGCTGTGGACGATGCTCTGCCGATGGATCAGCACGTCCACCCGCTCCAGGGGCATCCGGTACAGCCGCATGGCTTCGATGACCTCCAAGCCCTTGTTCATCAGGGTGGCGCAGTCCACGGTAATTTTCGGGCCCATCTTCCAGTTGGGATGCTTTAGGGCATCCGCTTTGGTAATATGGGAAAGCGCCTCCCGGCTCATACCGTAAAAGGGGCCGCCGGAACAGGTCAGAATCAGGCGATGCACTTCCCGCGCCGTGCCGATTCCCATCAGGCATTGGAAAATGGCGGAATGTTCCGAATCCACCGGAATGATCTCCGCGCCGTACTTCTCTGCCTCCGCCATCACCAGTTCTCCGGCACAGACTAAGGTTTCCTTATTGGCAAGACCGATCCGCTTTCCCTTACGAATGGCGGCAAGGGTGGGTTTCAGGCCCAACATTCCCACAACCGCGGTGATGACGCAGTCGGTGCCGTCCATGGTCGCCGCCTCGATAAGACCTTCCTCGCCCCAGGATACACGGGTATTCAAATCGGAAATTTCCTCTTTCAGCATTTGGGCGGCTTCACGGGTGGCCATCACGGCCAGCTCCGGCTGAAACTCCCGGCACTGCTGCGCCATGCGCTCCACGCTTGTTCCTGCGGTCAGCGCGGCTACCCGAATGGGCAGTCCGCGGATCACATCCAGGCTCTGGCGACCGATGGAACCGGTGGAGCCGAGAATACTGACACATCGGATCATGCCGCCACCGCCAGAGGGATCAGGAGCAGAAGCAGCTCCGCCAGAGGGCCAACCGTCATCATGGAATCAAAACGATCCAGAATGCCGCCATGGCCGGGAATCAGATTGCCAAAGTCCTTGATTCCGGTCTGCCGCTTGATGACCGAGAAGCACAGATCACCGAATACGGAGCCCAGAGAGCCCAGAATGCCGTAAACCAGTGCGTAGAAATAATTCACCGTAAAGCCGAAGGCCAGATCCAGAATCATCGAATAGAGCAGCATTCCGGCGATTGCGGCCAAAATGCCGCCCAATGCGCCCTCCACCGTCTTGTTGGGGCTGATCACCGGTGCGAGCTTGTGCTTGCCCAGATATCTTCCGGCAAAATACGCTCCGGAATCGGAGATAAAAGCCAAGATAAACGGGATCATGACAAAATACCGTCCGGTGCCGGACACCATATGAATCCGAACCAGACTGGTAAGCAGATACGGGATCAGAAGACCGGCCACCAGGCAGATGGCGATTTTTTCAAAACGCAGCTTGATGTGCGACAGCATCATCTCAGAGAACAGCGCCACGAAAAACAGCACGATGCCCAGCAGAGCCATTGTGTAGCTGCGGCCGAAGCAGCACCACATGGACACCAGAAACGCCATAATCATGGCATACACCACCAGCCGGCGGTGCCTGACCAGTCCGGTGCCGAAGAGCAGCTCATAAGCGGCGATGGCGGCCATCAGACCGAACAGCACGGCAGCTACAACCTTCGGCAGCGCCAGCAAAATGATAAACAGCAGCGGCAGCAGGATCGCCGCGGAAAGGATACGGGTTTTCATATGTTCAAGCGCCTCCAAACCTGCGGTTGCGCCGCCGGTATTCTTCAATGGCCTGATCCAGATCCCGGGGGCCAAAATCGGGCCACAATACATTCATAAACACAAATTCCGAATATACCGTCTGCCACGGCAGGAAATTGCTGGTACGCATCTCGCCGGAAGGACGGATCACCAGCTCGGGATCCGGTACGCCGGCAGAATCCAGATATTCGGAAAAAACCGCTTCCGTCAGATCGTCGGGGGTATGTTTCCCCGCGGCAACATCGGCGGCAAAGGAACGGGCAGCCCGGAGAATCTCGTCCCGGCCGCCGTAGTTCAGGCAGAAATTGACCTGCACCTCATGATATTCCCCGGAGCGCTCCGTCGCCTCCAGGCAGAGCTTCCGCAGCTCCGGACTCAGACGGCTCAGGTCGCCGAAGAAGCAGAACCGAACATGGTTCTTTTCCATATCCCGAAGCGCTTCCTTCAGATAGATACCCAGCAGCTTCATGATGCCGGAGACCTCCTCCTCGGAGCGCTTCCAGTTTTCCGTTGAGAAAGCGTAAACCGTCAGATACCGGACGCCCAACGTGCGGCAGTAGTTGGCAATGCGGCGGAACGCTTCCGCGCCGGCTTTATGACCGGCGGTACGTGGCAGACCCCGTTGTTTGGCCCATCGGCCGTTTCCGTCCATAATGATGGCAATATGGCGGGGAACGGTATTTTCCCTGTCGGGCAGTGCCATGTCAGCACCTCTTTCTTTGCTCGGCGACCGCCCGGCGGTGCCGATGGATTACAGCGTGTTGGGGGCGCAGGGCGCCCCCAACGGTACCGGCGATCAGATCGCCAGCAGTTCCTTTTCCTTGGCGGCCAGAGCTTCGTCCGCCTTCTTGATATACTTATCCAGCATATCCTGCAGATCCTTCTCGGCCTTCTTCTGATCGTCCTCCGTGATTTCGGAGTTCTTCTTCAGCTTCTTCACATAGTCCATTCCGTCGCGCCGGATGTTGCGCATGGCCACCTTGGCCTCCTCTGCGTACTTCTTGACCTGCTTGACCAGTTCCTTACGGCGCTCCTCGGTGAGCTGGGGGAACACCAGCCGGATCACACGGCCGTCGTTCTGGGGATTGATGCCCAGATCGGACGTCTGGATAGCCTTCTGAATGTCCTTCAGCAGCTTGGTGTCCCAGGGCTGAATGACCAGGGTGCGGGCATCCGGCGAGGAAATGGTGGCAACGCCGTTGAGGGGCGTCTCACTGCCATAGTATTCCACGCTGATGCGGTCCAGAACCCGGGGATTGGCACGGCCGGCGCGGACGGCGCCGAACTCCTCCGCCAGATGCTCCAGACTCTTGTCCATTCGTTTTCCGTAATCCTTAAAATCTACGCTCATTGTTTAGTCCTCCTTCACGATGGTTCCGATTTTTTCTCCGCGGATCACGCGGACGATGTTCTCCGGATCGGCCAGTGCAAAGCACACCAGCGTCATGTGGTTGTCCATAGCCAGGGTCATTGCGGTGGAATCCGTGGCCTTCAGATGGCGCTCCAGCACCTGATCGTAGGTAAGATAGTCGTACTTGACGGCAGTGGGATCCCTGACGGGATCGGCGGAATAGATGCCGTCAACGTTCTTGGCCATGAGGATGGCGTCGGCTTCGATCTCCACGCCCCGCAGGACCGCGCCGGTGTCGGTGGAGAAATAGGGATTTCCGGTGCCGGCGGCGAAGATGACCACCTTGCCTTCATTGAGGTAGCGGTCGGCGGTATCCCGGGTGAAATACTCGCAGAACTTGTTCATCTCCACGGCGCTGAGAACCCGGGCATCCACGCCGTGCTTCTCCAGAGCGTCGGCCACGGCGATGGAATTCATCACGGTACCCAGCATTCCCATGGCGTCGGCGTGGGAGCGCTGCATCTTGTCGGCGCCGTCCTTCACACCCCGCCAGAAATTGCCGGCGCCGATGACGATGCCCATCTGCACACCCATCCCCACGCAGGTCTTGATGACCTCACACACGGAATGAATCACGTTAAAATCCAGACCCCGGTGGGCATCCCCCGCCAGCGCCTCGCCGCTGATCTTCAGCAGAACACGCTTGAACTTGACTTCAGCCAAATCAGACCACTCCTTATCGGTTAATCTCTCCCTATTTTAATATAAGAACCGCCAATTGACAACCATAATTTTCAGTTTTTCCGGATTGTTTTCCGAATTTTCACAATTTCACCGGGTTGCGCTCCCCGCAACTCCCCTTTCCGCGGCGGCTGAATAAAAAAACTGTATTTTCTGTTGCAAATGCCGCGGGTATGGGTTATAATGGCCTATATTTGTAAAATCCACCAAAGAGAGGGTTATCCATATGGCAGAAATCACGGAAAGCAAGAATTTTATCCACGCTTTTATTGACGAGGATATCGCCGAGGGCGGCCGCTACGCGGGTCAGACCGTCCATACCCGATTCCCGCCGGAACCCAACGGCTACCTGCACATCGGCCACTGCAAGGCTCTGATTATCGACTTCGGCACCGCCGAAAAATACGGCGGACTGTGCAACCTGCGGATGGACGACACCAATCCCACCAAAGAAGACGTTGAGTTTGTAGAGGCAATCAAAGAGGACATCCACTGGCTGGGCTTCGACTGGGGCGACCGGTTCTTCTACGGTTCCGACTATTTCGAGAAGGACTATGAGTACGCCGTGGAGCTCATCAAGAAGGGTCTCGCCTACGTCTGCGAGCTTACCCCGGAGCAGTTCAAGGACTACCGGGGCGACCTGAACACCCCCGCCGTCTCCCCCTACCGGGATCGTCCCATCGAAGAAAGTCTGGATCTGTTTGCCCGGATGCGTGCCGGCGAATTTGAGGACAACCGCTACACCCTCCGGGCTAAGATCGATCTGGCCTCCGGCAACTTCAATATGCGCGACCCCGTCATCTACCGCATCCGCCATATGCACCACCACCGTCAGGGGGACAAATGGTGCATCTATCCCATGTACGATTTCGCGCACCCCATTCAGGACGCGCTGGAGGGCATCACCCACAGCCTGTGTTCTCTGGAGTTTGAGAATCACCGTCCCCTGTACAACTGGGTGGTGGAGAATGTATCCGTCCCCCATCATCCCCGTCAGATTGAGTTTGCCCGGCTGGGCATCGACCATACGGTGCTGAGCAAGCGGAAGCTCCGGGCGCTGGTGGAGAACGGCTACGTTTCCGGCTGGGACGATCCCCGGATGCCCACCCTCTGCGGCCTGCGCCGCCGGGGCTACACCCCCGCCGCCATCCGCAGCTTCTGTGACCGGGTGGGCGTGGCCAAGTCCCCCAACACCATCGAGTACGCCTTTCTGGAGCATTGCCTGCGGGAGGATCTGAACGAGACCGCCCGGCGGGTCATGGCGGTTCTGAAGCCCATCAAGCTGACCATCACCAACTATCCCGAGGGTCAGACCGAGAGCTTTGAGGTGGAAAACAATCCCAACCATCCCGAGGACGGCATCCGTCAGGTCACCTTCTCCCGGAATCTGTGGATCGAAGCCGACGATTTTCTCGCGGAACCCATTCCCAAGTATAAGCGCCTGTTCCCCAACGGGCCGGAGTGCCGCCTGAAGGGCGCCTACCTCATCACCTGCACCGGCTGCGTCAAGGACGAAAACGGCAATGTGGTGGAGGTTCTGGCCACCTACGATCCCGAAAGCAAGGGCGGCAACCCCGCCGACGGCCGGAAGGTCAAGGGCGCCACCATCCACTGGGTGGACGCGGGCAACTGCTGCGACGCCGAAGTGCGCCAGTACAGCAACCTCTTCAACGATCCCGATCCAGACGCCGCGGGCAAGGATTTCCTGGCCTGCCTGAATCCCGATTCTCTGGAGGTTCTCACCGGCTGCAAGGTGGAAGCCAGCCTGAAGGATGCCAAGGCTCCTGCCTCCTACCAGTTCATGCGTCTGGGTTACTTCTGCCCCGACTCCAAGGACTGTGCCCCCGATCACCTGGTCTTCAACCGTTCCGTCAGCCTGAAGGACAGCTTCAACCCCGGTAAATAAAGGTTCTATAATAAATGGGATCGTCCTCCTGGACGATCCCATTTTTATTCGTTTACTCCCCGGCAGCGGTCAGGATGAGCTTCACAAGCTCGTCCCGTCCGATGCTCTTTTCTGCGGAGAACGGAATCACGGGGCAGCTCTCCGGCAGCTCCAGATCCTCTCGAATTCCGGCAAGATTCGGCTGAATCTCGCTCTTTTTCACCTTGTCCAGCTTGTTGGCCACCACCGCGAAGGGGCAGCCGGATTCCAGAAACCATCTGGCCATGGTGATGTCGTTGTTGGTGGGTGCGTGGCGGGCATCCAAGATCAGGATACCCAGATCGATGCGCCCGGCGGCGAAATAGTCCTCCATCAGCGCACCCCAGCGATCCTTTTCCGACTGGGAGACCTTGGCGTAGCCGTAGCCCGGCAGATCCACCAGATAGCACTTCCGATCCACGGAGAAGTAATTGACGTGTATGGTCTTTCCCGGCGTCTCCCCCACCCGGGCAAAATTCTTCCGCCGGAGCAGACAGTTAATCACCGAGGACTTGCCAACGTTGGATTTTCCCGCGAAGGCGATCTCCGTCAGGCGATTTTTCGGGAAATCCTTCGGCGACGCGGCGGAGATTACAAATTCCACATTCTGAAAATTCATGCTCGCCTCACTGCCGGATATCCGGTTTCCGGGACTTGCCCTTCACATCCTCCGGGAGGGAATTCAGCAGCGTCGGCACCATGTCAGCGGTACCCCGATTCAGTGCCGTGTCCAAAACCGTGTCCACGGTTCGGGCGGTGACGAAATTCAGGGCTTTGCGGACGGTCTGGTCGATCTCCTCCAGATCCTTCTCGTTCTCCTTGGGGATGATAACGGTGGTAATGCCGTGGCGGAGCGCTGCCATGGTCTTTTCCTTCAGGCCGCCGATGGGCAGAACCCTGCCGCGGATGGAGATTTCGCCGGTCATGGCCACATCCCGCCGAACCGTGGTGCCGGTGAGAGCGGAAACCATGGCCGTGCAGACGGTAACACCTGCGGAGGGGCCATCCTTCGGCACCGCGCCCTCCGGGAAATGGACATGGATATCCTTGGTGCGGTAGAAGTCCTCGGCGATACCCAGCGTCTTGGCGTTGGCGCGGATGTAGCTCAGCGCCGCATGGGCGGATTCCTTCATCACATCGCCCAGATTGCCGGTCAGCTCCAGCTTGCCGGTACCTTCCATCACATTGACCTCCACCTCCAGCACCTCGCCGCCCACGCTTGTCCAGGCAAGGCCGGTGACCAGACCGATCTGGTCACTGGAGGGCAGACGATCCGGCAGGTATTTCCGCTGGCCCAGGTACCGCTCCAGATTGGCACCGGTGACGGAAACCCGCTTCACCGTCTCATCGGACAGAAGTTCCATATCAGCCTTGCGGCAGATCTCCGCGAAGCAGCGCTCCAGCTTGCGGACACCGGATTCCCGGGTGTAGCAGGTAATGATCTCCCGGATGGCATCCTCGGAGATCCGGAGCTGGCTTTTTTTCAGGCCGTGTTTCACCGTCTGCTTGGGAATCAGATGGTTTTTGGCAATCATGAGCTTCTCCTCGTCGGTGTAGGAGCCCAGCTCAATGACTTCCATCCGATCCAGCAGGGGGCGCGGAACCGTGTCCAGGGTATTGGCTGTTGTGATGAACATCACATCGGACAGATCAAAGGGGATTTCCAGATAATGATCCCGGTAGGTCTTGTTCTGCTCGGCGTCCAGCACCTCCAGAAGGGCCGCGCTGGGATCGCCCCGATAGTCGGCGCCCATCTTATCAACCTCGTCCAGCAGGAGCAGCGGATTGCTGCTGCCGGCCTGGGTGATGGCCGCCAGAATCCGGCCCGGCATGGCGCCGATATAGGTCTTGCGGTGGCCACGGATATCCGCCTCGTCGTGAACGCCGCCCAGAGAGATCCGCGCCATCTTCCGGTTGAGGCTTCTGGCGATGGAATAGGCAATGGAAGTTTTGCCCACGCCGGGAGGCCCAACCAGGCACAGAATCTGAGGCGGCATTTGGGGTGCCATCTGCCGCACGGCAATGGTCTCCAGAATCCGCTGCTTCACCTTTTCCAGGCCGTAGTGATCCTTCTCCAGAATTTTGCGGGCGGCCTCCACATCCAGACGCTCCTTCGTCCGGACGTTCCAGGGCAAATCCAGCAGCGTATCCAGATAATTGCGCAGCACCGCTGCCTCGGAGGAGCCGTAGGGCTGCTTTTTCAGCCGCTCCAGATCCTTCAGCACCTTCTCCTCGCTGGCTGCATCCAGCTTCAGGCGGCGAATCCGGCTCTCGTATGCGTCAAATTCCGTCTCTTCGTCGTCGCCCAGCTCTTCGTGGATGACCTTGAGCTGTTCACGCAGATAGTAGTCTTTCTGCTGGCGGTCGATATTGGAGCGGGTCTTGTCCTGAATCTCCGACTCCAGCCGGAGCATTTCCACCTCCTGCCGGAGGAAGCGCACCGCCATTTCCAGCCGGCGGACGGGATTCAGTTGGGTCAGCAGGCTGACCTTGTCCGGAAAGTCGATGCCGGAATTCTGACCGATGCAGTCCGCCAGAAAGCCGCAGCTCTCCGAGGTCAGCATCCGAAGCTGGATAGCCTGCGCCGGATGCTCGGACATTTCCAGATATCCGGCATAAATGGTGTTGGCCTCCCGGCGCAGCGCCCGGGCCCGGAGGTTATCCGTCACCTCGGTCTCCGGCACGGAAACCACCAGGCCCTCCAGATACGGCTCCGTATGGGTCATCTCCTGAATCCGTGCCCGGCAGATGCCGGTTACCAGCACCCGGATGACATCGCCCTGGGCTCTGAGAACCTGTTTGACCTTGGCCACGGTGCCGATGGGGTACAGATCCTCCAGCCCCGGATCGTCCACCGTCATGTCCCGCTGGGGGATCAGCAGCAGATTCTGCTCCGTTTTCAGGGCTTCTTCCAGGGCCAGTACGGATTTTTTCCTGCCCACCTCAAAATGGATGGTCTGATCCGGAAAAACAGCCAGTCCCCGCAGGGCCAGAACCGGCAGCTTTCCGGAGAAAATAGTCTCGCTCATTGGGATTCTCCTTTCTGCCTGTGCAGACAAAGAAGGGGGCAAAACCTACCCCCTTCCGTTCCCTGTTATGCTTTTGCGCCCAGCTTCGCTCTGGGCTTGGCGGGATCCCGAAGGATCCGGGGCTCTCCGCCGGTGACGCACTCGGGGGTGATGACCACCTTCTGGATGGTCAGATCCGACGGAATGGTGTACATGATCTTCATCATGATCCCCTCCAGCACGGAGCGCAGGCCTCTGGCGCCGATTTTCCGGTCGAGTGCCTTCTTCGCCACCGCTTCCAGAGCCTCCGGCTGGATTTCCAGCTCCACATTATCCAGTCCCAGCAGGGTCTTATACTGCTTGGTCAGGGCGTTCTTAGGTTCCACCAGAATCCGCACCAGATCCTCCTGGGTCAGGCTCTGCAAGCAGGTGATTACGGGGAGTCTGCCCACCAGCTCGGGGATGATGCCGAATTTCAGCAGATCATCCGGCTCCACCTGAGCAAGCAGCTTGCCCACATCCCGCTTTTTCCGGCTTTCCACATGGGCGCCGAAGCCGATGGAGGAGCGATCCTGCCGGGCTTCGATGATTTTGTCCAAGCCGTCGAAGGCGCCGCCGCAGATAAACAGAATGTTGGAGGTGTCGATCTGCACCAGCTCCTGCTGGGGATGCTTCCGTCCGCCCTGAGGCGGGACACCGGCAACGGTTCCTTCCAGAATTTTCAGCAGAGCCTGCTGAACACCCTCACCGGACACGTCCCGGGTGATGGAGGTATTCTCGCTCTTGCGGGCAATTTTATCCATCTCGTCCAGATAGATAATGCCATGTTCCGCCCGATCCACGTCGAAGTCGGCAGCCTGCAGCAGACGCAGGAGGATATTCTCCACATCGTCGCCCACATAACCGGCTTCCGTGAGAGTCGTGGCATCCGCGATGGCAAAGGGAACGTTCAGAATTCTGGCGAGGGTCTGGGCAAAGAGGGTCTTGCCGCTGCCGGTGGGGCCGATGAGCAGAATGTTGCTCTTCTGCAGCTCCACGTCGGCGTCCGACGCCAGATAGATACGCTTATAGTGATTGTAAACCGCAACGGACAGTGCCACCTTGGCATCCTCCTGTCCGATGATGTAGCCGTCCATGAAGCTTTTAATCTCCATGGGGGTGGGCAGCCGATCCGGCGCGGGATGGTCGTCCGAATGGGTCTCGCTGCGCAGCAGCTCCGTGCAGGCCTGCACGCAGTCGCTGCAGATATACACCCCGGGACCGGCTATCAGCCGACCCGTCCGCGACTCCGTTTTACCGCAGAAGCTGCAGCGGATGGGCTGATCTTCTCTTTTCGCCATGAATCCGGTACCGCCTTTCCGTGAAAATCAATGACGCCGGACGATCTCGTCGATAAGGCCGAAGGCTTTCGCTTCTTCGGCGGTCATGAAATTGTCCCGCTCGCAGGCGGCGGTGATTTCCTCCACCGACTTTCCGGTCTGCTCCGCGAGGATACGGTTCATCCGCTCCTTGACGGTCTGCAGCCGCTTCAGGTGGATGGCCATATCGGTGATCTGTCCCTGGGTTCCGGCGGAGGGCTGATGGATCATGATCTCCGCGTTGGGCAGCGCCATGCGCTTGCCCTTGGCACCGGCAGACAGCAGGAACGCGCCCATGGAGGCGGCCATGCCCACGCAGATGGTGCTGACATCGCACTTGATGTACTGCATGGTGTCGTAGATTGCCATACCCGCGGTGACGCTGCCGCCGGGGCTGTTGATATAAAACTGGATATCCTTGTCCGGGTCCTGATTCTCCAGGTACAGGAGCTGCGCAACCACCAGACTCGCGGTGGTATCGTTGACCTCCTCGGACAGGAAAATGATGCGATCGTTCAGCAGACGGGAGAAAATATCGTAGCTGCGCTCTCCGCGGCTGGTCTGCTCAACGACATAAGGTACTAAACTCATGGTCGTGTCTCCTTTCATACGGGTCTGAAACATTCTAACCATTCGGAGGACTGCTTATTCCTCGGTTTTCTCCACGGCCTTAGGAGCGACGGCAACGGCGTTGTCGGTAATCACCTTCACAGCCTTCCGGGTCTTGAGGCTGGTCTGAATCTCTTCTGTGGGAACCATGCCCTTGACCTTCTCCGGCTCCAGGCTGTACTGCTGGGCCAGGGAAGCGTACTCGGCCTCCACTTCCTCGTCGGAAACGGTGATGCCCTCGGTCTCGATGATCTTCTCCAGCATCACGTTGGCCTTGGCCTGCTTCTCGGCAGCGGGACGGAAGGCGTTGCGCATGGTGTTCACGTCGCCGCCCATCATCTTGGCGTACTGCTCCATGGAGTAACCGCTCATCTGGAGCTGATAGGCAAAGCGCTCCATCTGATTGTCCAGCTCGGCCTCTACCAGAGCCTTGGGCATATCCACGGTGGTGTTCTCGGCGGCCTTATCGACGCAGGCCTGCTCGAAGGCGTTGTCGATCTGCTTCTGCGCGCTCTCCAGAGCCTTGGCACGGATATCGGCCTTCAGCTCCTCCAGCGTGTCGAATTCCGATACATCCTTGGCAAAATCATCGTCCAGCGCGGGGACATTGGTCACGGTGACCTTGTTGCACTTCACATGGAACACCACGTCCTTACCGGCCAGACCCTCATGGTAGTTCTCGGGGAAGGTAATGTTGATGTCCTTCTCTTCGCCGGCGTTCATACCGACAACCTGCTCCTCAAAACCGGGGACGAAGGAGCCGGAGCCCAGCTTCAGGTCGAAGCTGGAACCCTTGCCGCCCTCGAAGGGAACGCCGTTGTCGAAGCCCTCGAAGTCGATGTTGGCGGTGTCGCCCATCTCGGCGGCACGATCCACCGTCTCGGTGGAAGCCACGTTCTGGGCCATGCGGTCCAGTTCGGCAGCAACCTGCGCATCGGACACGGCGGCCTCAGCCTTCTCGACCTCCAGGCCCTTGTACTCACCCAGAGTGACCTCCGGGTAGACCTCGGTGGAGATGGTGATGGTCACGGAGCCGTCGTCCTCGATCTTCATATCGGTGAGGCTGGGGCGGCCAACGGCCTTCACACCCTGATCCACCACCGCGTACTGGTAGACCTCGGGGAAAATTTCCTCCAGACCGTCCTCATAGAAAACATGGGCACCGTACATGGTCTCGATCATCTTCCGGGGTGCCTTGCCCTTGCGGAAGCCGGGGATCGTGATGTTCTTGCGGGCTTTCAGATAAGCCTTGTTGATGCCGGTCTCCATTTTCTCCCGATCGATCTCGACAACGATGGTGACCTCATTGCCATTTTTCTCATTGCTCTTAACGTTCATGGTTACTGTCCTCCAATAATGGGCCGCATTCTGCCGCCATTCTATTTTTAATTTACAGCCGTTGTATTTTACCAAAGAAACCGGCAAATGTCCACCCTTTTCTTAAAATATTTTGTGAATTTTCTCCGATTGTCAAAAAAAGAAAGCGACCCCCGGCTTTCGAGGCCGGGAATCGCTTGTCAAAAGGCATCTCAGGGCAGCACTCGCAGGGGCGCAAAGCCCAGGCGATCGGCGGAAACCAGCCTAAACTCCACGCCGTCCCAGATTCCTTCCATCGCCAGCGCGTGGCTGGCACCGTGAAGATGGCCGTAGAAGCATCTGCGGACGCCGTAGCGCCGCAGCAGTTCCAGAATTTCGGGGCATTCGTAACCCTTGTATCTGGGCGGGTAGTGGAGAAACACCAGCTTTGGCTTCTCCCCCGCCGACTGCAGGGAGGCCTCCAAGCGCAGCAGCTCCCGGCGAAACACCTTTTCGTCGTGTTCCCCGCTTTTCTCCTCTTCGAAAAACCAACCCCGGGTGCCGCAGATGGCATACTCACCGTAATCATAGTGATTGTTGTTCAGCAAAAATTGGTTGGAATAGCCCCACGCTTCACAGAAACGGCAGAATTTCGCGGCGGTGCTCCACCAGTAGTCGTGATTGCCCTTCAGGATGATCTTCCTGCCGGGGATGGCATCGATGAAGCCGAAATCCGCCCCGGCTCCTTCCAGATCCAGCGCCCAGCTCAGATCCCCCAGCAGCACAGTGGTATCCTCCGGCCCGATGACGCTGAGTCCTTCCCGCAGCTTGTCCATGTATCCGATCCAGGCGCCGCCGAATACATCCATCGGCTTGTGGGCGCCCAGGCAGAGGTGCAGATCCCCGATCGCGTACAGCGCCATGGATTCCCTCCTTACCCGTTTTCGAGGATGCGCCTCAATTCCTCTTCCGAAAGATTCATGGCGGCGCTGATCCGGCGGGCATCCTCCAGGGGGCTGACATCCGCCAGCAGCAGCGCGGTGCGGTTTTCACCGGTTTTGGCGCGGTAATCCATCAGAGCCCCATAGGACAGCGAGGTTTCCGGATCCAGAATGTACGAATTGGTACGGTATACGCTGGAAATTCCCTTTTCCAGCCGATCCTTGCTGACCACTGCGGCAAACATCCCCCGGCGAAGCTTTTCCGCGTCCACCGGCAGCAGGGAATAAACGCTCCCCGCATCCCGGATTCTGCGATAGCGCATAGCTTCCCCGACGCCGAGAGCGCCGCACACCAGCCGCTCCAGTTCCGACGCGGCAGGATCCGAGCCGCCGGTGCGCATTTCGCCCAGATGCAGAAGATCCCACACGCCGCTGCTGACATCGGTGCCGCAGACGATATTGGCGATGGGCAGACCCATTTCTCTCGCGTACCACACCGCCATGGGCAGGGAGAAATCCCCGGCGGGTACCGCCGCATCCAGAGGACGGGACTCCTCCACGGCATCCGTCCGCAGAAGCTCCGCGAACAGGCCGGTCAGTACCGCGATGCGGATGGCAATCCGCATCCACGAGGTCAGACTTCCTTCCGTTTCCGGGCAGATCTTCTCCGCCAGACGGCGCTCCATTCTGGCATAGCTTCCGTCCAGATTCCGCCAAAGCTCCGCCGCGAGGATCCGGTGACTCATGCCGGCAATCTTCACGGGATACCGTCCCACGCAGAATTCCACATCCCAGCCCGTGAGCCGGGTGGAGAAAAAGGTATTGAGCAGCTCGGCGACGCACTGGCCGAAGCTCTTTTCCCGAAGCTCGGACAAGAGGAGCTTCGGCATCTTGAAAGGAAAATACAGTCCGCCGTTGGGCGCCCGATCCCCCGTCAGGGTTCGGTGCGCCGTGTAGGCGTCAAACGGATCTGCGGTGGTCAAATACAGCATACATCCATCACTCCCAACGCATTGTCCCAGAAGATTTTATGCAGCGTATGTTTATCCACCCCTCTGCTCAGCAGCCGCCGGGCAAGAGCGGGATAGGACTGAATTCCATCGAAGCCTGCCGTCAGCTCGTCGCAGCCGTCCAGATCGCCGCCGAGGGCAATGTGGCTTCCCGAAGGATCCAACTCCAAAAAATGGAGGAAATGATCGCAGGCGGTGTCCAGATCCGGTTTCTCGCCCACGAAGGCGGCGCACTGATTGAAGCCCGCCACGCCGCCGGTCTCGCAGATGGCGCGGAACATATCGTCGGTCAGGTTCCGGCTGTGACCGCAGACGGCACGGCTGTTGGAATGGGTGGCGATGACCGGCTTTTCGGTGATCTTCATAATGTCCCAGAAGCCCTCGTCGCTGATGTGGCTCACGTCCACAATCATGCCCACTCTCTGGGCCTCCTTCACGTATTCCCTGCCCAGCTCCGTCAGTCCGCCGCCGGTTTTGTGGGAGCCGGTGAGTACATTCTTCTCATTCCAGCCCAGGGTGGTGACCCGGAAGCCAACCTTGTACAGATCTTCCAGCAGCGCGGGATCAAAACCGAAGCCTGCCGGCCCCTCGATGGTTAGGATGCCGGACATGAGCCCCCTGGCATCGTTTTCCCGAACTTCCGCCGGGGAATAGGCCAAGCGGATCCGGTCGCTGTTCTTCTCGATTCCGCTCAAAACCGCGCCCATTTCCCGCTCGAAAAGCGTGGTCACGGAGATTCCGCCGGGGAGTTTCTCCATGGGGCTGGTAAAGCAGGCAAAGCACTGGGCGTAACCGGGCAGGGTTCCGGCCCGTTCCAGATCGATATGCAGCTTGTTGCTCCGCAGGGAGCCGCCGCCC
>JAQXIT010000124.1 GCA_029007925.1 Bacillota bacterium
CGGCGGTTTCATCACCAGCGTGGACCGTGAAGGAAAACAGTACAACACCGATAAAAGCGTGTGGTTTCAAGGGCGGGCACTCTGGACGTTTTCCAAGCTATGCAACAGCTACGGCGTGAAAGAAACATGGCTGTCTGCCGCGAAAGCCGGCGCAGACTTTATACGCAAGCACTGTATTGACCCGGCAGACGGCAGAATGTATTTTGTCGTTACCCGTGAAGGCGCCCCCCTTCGCAAGCGCCGCTACTTTTTTTCGGAGAGTTTTCTTGTGGTGGGCTTCGCGGAATACTACCTGCTCAGCAAGGATCCGGAAGATCTTTCGCTTGCCAGAAAGTATTTCCGTCTGATGTACGACATCTACGACAACAGCAGCAACGATCCATTCAAGATCACGCCCAAGGAAAACGCTCAGGTGCGCAGCCTGCACGCCAATGCCAATCCCATGGTGCTGGTCAGCTCTGCACAGACACTATTGCGGATTGATCCGGATCATGCAGCATATTATCACCGTGTGATTGATCGGGTGATC
Organism: Bacillota bacterium; assembly: GCA_029007925.1. Taxonomy (GTDB): domain Bacteria; phylum Bacillota; class Clostridia; order Oscillospirales; family Oscillospiraceae; genus Faecousia. The sequence goes on from JAQXIT010000124.1 coordinate 530, forward strand.
CATGACATGCTGACGCTGCATTATAAGCCGGAACTCCATTGTATGCTGGAAACAGTCTATTCCAACGGAGACATTTTGGACAATCCTACCGGTCGTACAATCAACCCCGGGCACTCCATCGAAAACGCCTGGTTTTTAATGAACCGTGCCAATCAGACCGGAGATAAAGCCCTTCTGGAAAAAGCGCTGAATATCCTGCGCTGGTCGCTGGAGCTGGGATGGGATCCGGAGTACGGCGGCATCTACTATTTTCAGGATCTTTATGGCCGTCCCTGTGAGCAGCTTGAATATGACATGAAGCTCTGGTGGGTACATAACGAATGCCTGATTGCCGTTCTGATGGCACTGCAGCTGACCGGTGACAGCTATTTTGAGCAATGGTACGACCGCCTGCACAATTACATTTTCAGCCATTTCCCGGATAAAGTTCACGGGGAATGGTACGGTTATCTCCACCGGGACGGCACAGTGTCCCACAGTCAAAAAGGTTCCCTCTGGAAAGGGCCGTATCATCTGCCCCGTTGCTTGATGCTCTGTGAAACCATCCTGGGTGCAATGGAAAACGGCACAGCCATTCCACCTCTGCTGTAATCAAAACATGCTGTTGATTTTTCTGTAAGCCCCGACCGTTGATACAAGCAAACCGGGAGCAGTTCGTTTATATAGAACTTCCAGACGCAGGAAACAGCGAAAAGCTGTGATAGGATACCCTGCCAAAATCCGACGCACCTGCTTTATTTTCATTCACAGCTGTGAAAATCTTTCATGAGTCGTTGAAAATGGAATAGAAAATGTTGCCGGGTCAACTGCCTCTCCTCGACGATCATCGCCCGCCTTTCCTTCCCTCTGCGTTCCCAATCCATGCAGACTAAGCGGAGCAAATGTGCCTCCACCGGTGAATTCATTCAGGTCTGAGCAGTTCCCCGGATGGTCATCAAGCTCCGCCAAGGCGCGGCTGCCAACGGATACCGGAATCCACGCCATTGGGGACGCCATGGCGGCAAAGGAAGGCGCCTGCCGCAGCGGGGTACTGTGAAAGCCCTTGGCTCATATCCGCTGGTGACAAACATTGACGAGGCGGCCGACAACATTGGATCTATCCAAAAGGAGTACGATTCCAGAAAGCTCCCGGTGGACAAGCCACCGGGAGCGGGTTTCTTATAAAAATCAGATCATCCAAATGGGAACGATGTAGTTATCGCTATTGATTGCCGACAGCTTGGGGCGAATACAGAGAATCGCGCCATGACCGCGGGGAACAGACGCTTTATCCAGGTGCGCAAATACGCCAATCAGCTCCTTCCCCGGATTGACGGATCGCTTGATCTCCAGAGGATGCAGCTTGCCATCGCTCTCCATGACCATGTCGATCTCGTTGCTGTTGCTGTCCCGATAATACCAGAGCAGGCACTCCTTAGCATTGTTGTGATAGGACTTCAACACCTCGGAAACTACATAGTTCTCCAAAATCGCGCCATTGATCGCTCCGTTGGCCAGAATCTCCGGCGAGGAATAACGGGTCAGATAGGCAACCAAGCCTGTGTCAAAGAAGTACATTTTGGGTGTTTTCACCGTTCGTTTCAGCAGATTGTTGGAGTAGGGACGGAGGAAAAAGATAACATCGGACTTCTCCAGCACCTGCAGCCACCGCTTGGCGGTATCGTCGGAAACACCCACATCCTGTGCAATGTCATGGACATTCAGCATCTGTCCTGCCCGGCAGGCTGCCGCCCGCACAAAGTCATGGAACAGGAGCGGGTCAGCAAGCTGCACCTGCTCCTGGACATCCCGGTCGATATAGGTTTGCAGATAGCTGGAATAGAACACATCCCGGTCAGTAAATTTCCCACTGACAAGACCGGGCATGGAGCCTTTCCAAATCCGCTCATACATCTGTGCCAAATCTGCCGGGGCATTGGTGGCCTCTCTGGCTTTCAACGCGGAAAGCGCAAGCGTAAAGGGCGCACAATTTCCGGTTCCGTAGATCTCATGCTGGGACAGGCTGGGCATACGCAGAATCGCTACCCGTCCGGCCAGAGACTCTTGGGCTAACTCCATGAGCTTGAAAGCCTGCGATCCAGTCAGCCAGTAGGTGCCGGGTGCCGCTCCCCTGTCGATCTCGATTTTCAAGTAGGAAAACAGTTCCGGCGCATACTGTACCTCGTCGATCATGATGGGGGTAGAATGCATCTGCAGGAACATGGCGGGATCACGCTTGGCAAGCCCACGCTCCTCCAAATCATCCAGAGTGACATACTCCCGTCCGGCATCCATCAACTGCTTCAACACAGTCGTCTTGCCCACCTGCCGGGGCCCGGTAATCAGAATACAGGAATACTCCTTGGATAACGCAAGGATCTTATCCTCAATATCTCGTTTGATGTAAGGCATAACAAGCCCTCCTTACGCGGATATTCGATGCAATCGTATTTTAGCCTAACTTTTCATACTTGTCAAGGCAAGAATCTGATACAATCTTATTTTAGCCTAAACATGGCATAATATTCTTCCGAGATAACCACAATGCGCAAACAAGAAACTCTGCAATGGGCAAATGCTTGGAAACAGTCCTCAAAGAATGAAGGAATTCTATGATTTCGTAATCAATTAAGGGAAAACTATGGGAAAACTTTTAGTCCTTCAAAATAACAGCAACATTTTGAACGCAAAAAAATGCTAAAAATGCCAGAAAACAGCCGGTAATTTCAACAATTACCGGCTGTTTTCTGGCAGGGGCACTAGGACTTGAACCCAGAGCCTACGGTTTTGGAGACCGCCGCTCTACCAATTGAGCTATACCCCTATATGGAAGGATCCCGGAGTGAGTGGTGGGCCCTCAGGGATTCGAACCCGGGACTATCCGGTTATGAGCCGGAGGCTCTGACCAACTGAGCTAAGGGCCCATCCAATTCCAAGATGCCGAAGCACCATCACAAGCCGTATTGTATCACCGAATGAGAATTCTGTCAAGCTTTTTTCTGCTTTGGCCGGGTGCCTTTTGTTTACAAAAAATTCTCACTTTTTTCAGGGGTCTTTTAAGCTTATCTGTTAGGATATAGAAAATCTTTGCGCCGGTATGGCGCCAAGCCGGGAGGAAACGGCATGAACGAAAATGTGAGAACCCATTCCGGGCTTCGGAAGGTTCTGCTGCTGGGGCTTCCCGTCTGTGCGGTGCTGGTCTGGATAGCCGGGCTGCAGACGGACAACGCCATCTTTTTTGCGCTGGGGCTTCCCTGGCTCCGGGGGATCCCCCGTCTCGGGATCCTGCTGGGAGCGGTACTGTTTCTGATCCACGAAGCGATTGATCCGCCGTGGAATCGCCCGTGGATCAAGCGATGGGTCGGTTTCTTCTGCTGCTGGTACCTGTATTATCTTCCGGTGGCTGCAATGTGGTATCCCATCTGCCGCTTTACCTCCCTTCCGGAGGCGGTTTCGGCGGCAGGGACGGCTGCCGCCGCCGTCGGTGCCCTGCTGGTGGTGCTGATGGGCCATTGGTACGCGGGGCAGGTTCGGATAACGGAGTACACCGTCCGTCTCACCGGAGAAACCGAATACCGGGCTGCTCTGTTCAGCGATCTGCATCTGGGTGCCTATGTGGGAGCGGAGCAGGTGGAAAAGGTGGTACGCGCCGTCAACACCCTCCGGCCGGAGGTGGTGCTCATTGCCGGAGATCTTCTGGACGACGACAACCGTTTTCTGGAGGATGGGGCCGCCACGGCGCAGGTCAGCCGTCTGCTGCGCACTCTGAAAGCGCCCGGCGGTGTCTTTTTCGTTCCCGGAAACCACGATCCCCAAGTGGAAGATCCCCGGTTTCTTGCCTTTTTGCGCGACAGCGGCATCACCCTGCTGCACAACACCCGGCTGGAGCTGGATCGGTTCACGCTGGTGGGTCGGAGCGATGCCGCCCGGAACGAGCGGACGCCTCTTGCGAAAATTCTTGAAAACACCGCTCCGAAAAAACCACTGCTGGTACTGGATCATGATCCCTGCGGCATCCCGGAGGCCGCCGCGCAGGGCGCCGCACTGGTTTTGTGCGGCCACACCCATGCCGGACAGTTGTTTCCGGGCACGCTTCTTACCAAATGGTACTGCGGCCGGCGCTATTTTTACGGCCACGAGCGGTTCGGCAATACGCAGGCCATCATCACCTCCGGCGCCGGAGTCTTTAACCTTCCCATCCGGGTTGGCAGCTCCAGCGAAGTGGTGAGCCTTCGGCTGTTGCTGTAAATGAAAACGAAGCCATCCGCGTTTCTGCGGATAGCTTCGCTGCGTTCAGGATTCGGCAGTCTGCTTCTGCTCTCTGGAAGCGCCGCGTCTGCGGCGGCGACGGGGCGGGGATCTGCGCTCCTCGGGATCCGCCCGTTCCGCCCGGCGAGCGTAGGCTTCCGCCGCTTCGGAGGTAGCCTCGTAGCTCAGGCGGCTGACCCGGATCAGGCCGTTGGGCTGCTCCGACAGCCGCACCCGGATCAGGAATTTCCCATGCTCCGGGCAGGTGGCCAGATCCATGTACCGGTGACCCGGCTGAGAAAACCAGCGGGAGCCCAGCATTTTCCCGCCGCAGACAGGGCATTCATTCTCCTCGCCGGACATGGCGGCAAGAGCAGCCTTTTTGTCCGCAAAGTCGTAAAACACCTTGCGGGCGATGCAGCCGGGCAGCTCCGCCCCGTGGAAGCCGTTGTCATGGCTTTTCAGCGCCTGCTCATACTCCGCCATGCCCCGGCTCAGATCCAGCCGGGCGCAGATCAGGGCGGTATGGTAGGCGTCACCCAGCGCGTCGTGAGCGGGGCGGGAGGGCTCGATCTCAAAGATCTCCATGGCGGTCTTCAGAGCCTTCTGGGCATTGGAGCCGTCGGTCTGGGCATTGAACATCATCTGGGCATTGTACCAGCGCAGCGTCCAGTCGGTATTCAGTCCGTAGAGCTCCAGATTCTCCCGCAGGATGCCGATGTCATCGAAGCCCCAGGTCAGAAACACAAAGTCCTCCCCGCACCATGCCCGGAACTGCTCCATGGCCTCCGGCAGAGGGATCCCCTCCTCCTTCAGCCGCGCCTCCTTGATGCCGGTGAGTTTGCTGACCCGGCGGTTTAAGTGGCGGTAATACTTGGGGCGGATCATCACCTGGTACTCGTCGGCCACCTGCTGATCCTCCGTGACCCGCACGGCACCGATCTGGATGATTTCCCCCCGGATCTGCACCGGCAGAACCTTCTTCGCCGACGGCGAGCCCGGCCAGGGCTGATTCCACTCCATATCCAAAACAATATAATCCATTTACGCAACCTCTGTATGTTATCCTGTCTGATATCATATCACATCCGGCAGGCTTCTGTAAACAGAAAGTTGCAAAGATCAGGACTTTTTGGGAAGCATTTTCCGGTCGTCCAGCTCACCGGCCTGCCATCCGGCGCCTTTTTCGCACACCGGGCAGGGGTCACAGGCCCGGGTGCTCTCGTAGGTGTAGCCACAGTTCAGGCACCGCCAGCGGATGGGCTGGTCTTTTTCCGTCAGGGTGCCGTCCCGAAGCTGCTCCAGCAGCTGCCGGAAGGTATTGTGGTGCACGCCCTCGATCCGGGCAATCTGCATCCATAGCCGGGCGGCTTCGTCGAAGCCCTCCCGGCGAGCCATCTCGGCAAAGGCCGGGTAGGCCTCGTCATGCTCCTGCAGCTCACCCTGCGCCGCGAATTCCAGATTCTCCAGGGTGGTCCCCAGCTGGTACGGGTAACCTGCCGCCAGATCCACATTGTCGGAACAACCGCCCAGACGCTTCAGCATCTCCAGAAATTCCCGGGCGTGAACCGCCTCATTCTCGGCAGTCTCCTCGAACACTCTGGCAATCCACTCCATGCCCTCCTCCCGGGCTGCCATGGCGTAGACGGTGTAGCGGGTTCTTGCCTGAGATTCCCCGGCAAAGGAACGGGCCAGATTGTTCAGAGTCTCTCTGCGATTCGTATCCATGGAACATCCTCCTTCCATATTCCGAGGATGTCCCGATTCTTCCGATTCTATACGGCCGCCCCGATAGCGAATGCCGGCCTCCATCACCCGGTCGGCAATGAGCCGGGCGCCGTTGCACACGAAATCCCGCTCCATGGCGTCCGACATGGCCTGCCGTTTTTCCGGATCCGCCGCCAGTTTCAGGGTCATTTCCAGAACCTTTTCCGGATCGCTGCTGCCGACGGCATAGCCCCGGTTCAGGAAAAAGTTGAAATTCCGGCTCTCGCAGCCGCCAACCGCGTTGATGAACACCATAGGCAGCCGCTTATTGGCCGCCTCGGTGGAGCTTAAGCCGCCGGGCTTGGTGACCACGATGTCCGCCGCGTCCATATAGAGGGGCACCTGATCCGTAAAGCCCAGCACCCGCAATCCCGGCTCTTCAAATTCCGAGAGGGACTCGTACAGCTTTTCGTTTTTTCCGCAGACCGCCGTCACCACGGCGTTCGACGGCAGGCGCTCATGGAGCTGCCTGGTCAGCTTGCGCATGGGGCCGCAGCCCATACTGCCGCACATCAGCAGGATCACCAGTCCCTCCCGGGGCAGCCCCAGCGCTTCCCGGGCCGCGGCCTTGTCGACACGCCGATAGAACGCCTGCCGAACCGGGATGCCGCTGGGAATCAGCTTCTCTTTCGGCAGTCCCGCGTCGATGAATTCCCCCGTCAGGGCAGCGGAGGGGATGAATACCCCGTCCAGAACGCACCGGCACACATAGGGGAAGCAGGTATAGTCGGTGGTGACGAAGAAGCAGGGCAGCTCCACGTTCCACACCTCCCGCAGTTCGGTCATCATCAAGCCGGAGAAGATATGGACGCAGACGGCGGCGTCGTAGTGCCCCTTGTCCAGAACCTTGCGCAGATTGGCGGCGCCCATGGACAGAAGGCGGTAGAGCATATTGGTCTCGTCGGCGCGCATTTCCTTCTTTTCAAAGGCACGGTAGCCCGCGTCCCAGAGCTTGGGGGCATATTTATAGAGTCTGGTGTGCCAGTTGCACACAAATTCGGATACGCCCGGCAGGAAACAGGACAGCACATCCACAATCTCGCATTCCACACCTCCGGCATTCAGCACCTCCTGAATGGCCCGGGCGGTGGAGTTGTGTCCCTCGCCGGTATTGCATGACAGCATGACGACTCGCATATAAGTCCGCTCCTCTCGACAGATATTCACCGGATCGTTGGATTTATCCTAATCGCAAATTGTAAACAAATTGTGAACAGCATCTTAAGGCCTGTATAAAAATGCCCGGGGCAGTGCCCCGGGCAGCGGTATGTTACAGCAGGTCTTTGGCGACGGACAGGGCAGCCTCGTCGGCAACCAGCGTGAAGTCAGGATGGAGCTGCAGGATGGACGCCGGCACCTTGGGCGTCACAGGCCCCCAGAAGGCATCCTTCAGGATCTGCGCCTTCCCCTCTCCGGTGACGATCATCACCACCCGCTTGGCCTGCAGAATGTCCAGAATGCCCATGGTGTAGGCCTTTCTCGGCACCTGATCCTCATTCTCGAAGAACCGGGCGTTGGCGTCGATGGTGTTCTGGGTCAGCTCCACGCAGTGGGTGCCCTTCACGAATTCCTCGGCAGGCTCGTTGAAGCCGATGTGGCCGTTGTGGCCGATGCCCAGGAGCTGCAGATCCACGCCGCCAAGGCTGTGGATGACGCTGTCGTAATGGGCGCACTGATGTCGGGCATCCGGCTCCAGACCGTTGGGCAGATGCGTGTTCCGGGGATCAATGTTGATATGATCGAAGAAATTCTCCCGCATGAAATGGATGTAGCTCTGCTCGTTGTCGGCGCCCAGACCCACATACTCGTCCAGATTCACGGTGCGAACCTGGGAAAAATCCAGATCGCCCTTTTCATACCACCGGATAAGCTGCTGGTAAGTACCGATGGGGGAGCTGCCGGTAGCCAGACCCAGAACGCAGTCGGGTTTCAGCAGCACCTGCGCGGAAATGATGTTGGCGGTTTTCCGACTGGCGTCGGCATAATCCTTGGCACGGATAATTCTCATGACGAATCTCTCCTTTTTTTCCGAATTCCGACAATATTGTAGCATTTTGCCTCCGGGATGTACAGCTTTCCCCGGAAAGTGAACCCGTTTTGACAAAAACAAAGTCATATTTGTACCCTGCAAAATCTGGCCTTGTTTTTCTTTGTCGTTTTGGTTCTGTTTTTATTGCCAGAACCTGCTATAATAACCTCACGCAACAAAAGGAGGCTTCCTTATGAAAAAACAAAATATCATCACCGCCATTGCAGGTTTCCTGCTTCTCATCGTCGGAGTGGTCTTTGTCTGCCTGACCCGTACCGCTGCTCTGGCCGATACGCCCTCCGCCGGCGCCACCATGCGCTTCGCCCTGAGCCTGATTCTCACGCTGCTGGGTCTGGTGGCTGCCGTGGCGGCTTTTCTTCCTGAACGCAAGCCCACGAATATCCGCACTCTGACCGCCGCGGCGCTGTTCGCCGCCCTGTGCTACATCGGCTTTACCTACTTCAAGATCGACATCCCCGTGGGATCCGAAAAGACCGCCTTCCATCTGGGCAACGTGTTCTGCGTACTGGCGGCTCTGTTTCTCGGCGGCTTCTGGGGCGGCATGGCCGGCGCCGTGGGCATGACCGTGGCCGACCTGACCACCGCCTATGTGACCTCCGCTCCCAAGACCTTCCTGCTGAAGCTGTGCATCGGCCTGATCGTCGGTCTCGTGGCGCATAAAGTGTTCCGTCTCAACCGGGACACCCAGCGCAAGGTTCCTCTGACCGTGGCCACCGTCCTCTCCTGCGCCGCAGGTATGGCCTTCAACATCGTGGCGGATCCGCTGGTGGGCTACTTCTACAAAATGTACGTTCTGGGCGTTCCCCAGAAGGCAGCCACCATCTGGGCAAAGATGGGTGCCGTAACCACCGCCGTCAACGCGGTCATCGCCGTGATTGCCGCGTCCGTTCTGTATCTGGCGCTGCGCAAGCCCCTGAAGCGTACCCGTCTCCTGCCGGAAATCTAAGAAAACCCGCGGCAAGCATAAGGCTTGCCGCGGTTCATTTATGTTCCGTAACGGGTTCTTGTAAAGGCGCGCTAATGGAGCTTTTCCACCGGCGTAAAGCCCACGGCCTGATAAAAGCCCACCGTTTCCGGCACGTCGTCCGTCATCAGGTGGAACTGCCGCACATGA
>JAQXIT010000125.1 GCA_029007925.1 Bacillota bacterium
GGCCTGTGTGCCGATGCCTGCCATGAGGGCGCCATCGGCATGGTGGACGGCAAGGCGAGACTCCTGCGGGAGGACTACTGCGACGGCCTGGGCGACTGCCTGCCCGCCTGTCCCGTGAACGCCATCTCTTTTGAGGAGCGGAAAGCGCCGGCCTATAACGAAGAAGCGGTACTGGCAGCGAAAAAGGCGAAGGAAGAGCCCCTGCCCTGCGGATGCCCCGGCTCTGCCAGCCGGAGCATCCGGAGCGCCGCCCCGGCTTCCGCGGCCGGGGTTCCCGGCCAACTGACGAATTTCCCGGTGCAGATCAGGCTGGTGCCGCCCAACGCACCTTACTTTGACGGGGCGGAGCTGCTGATTGCCGCCGACTGCACCGCCTATTCCTACGGCAATTTCCACCGTGACTTCATCCGGGGAAAAGTGACGCTGATCGGCTGCCCCAAGCTGGACGGGGTGGACTACGCGGAGAAGCTGACCCAGATTCTGAAATACAACGATATCCGCTCCGTCACCGTCACCCGGATGACGGTGCCCTGCTGCGGAGGCCTGAGCCACGCTGTCCAAAAAGCTGTGGAAAACAGCGGCAAGAAGATACCGCTGAATATCGTTACCATCAGCCCGGAGGGACAGATCATCGGATAACAGAGGAATCAACAATCAACATCTCCGGCTCCGAGCCATTCTCGGAGCCGGAGATTTCATGTTTCTGAGCCGTACAGTTGATTCCGTGCTTCTGTTGGGGGGTGCCTTCACAGGTTTAGCTCCGCAGATTTTCGGAGGGTTCCTTTCTCAAAACCGGCAGCGCGGCTTGCAGGTGCATGAGCTGCAGCAGTACGAGATAGGCCAGACACAACAGGACATGAATCCTCCACGGGTAGAACCGCAGAGTCAATCGCAGCCGGCACAGCAGCATCGCCGGGCCGCCGCCCATGGTTCCCAGACCGGCACAGGCCACGATCAGAAGCAGCAGATGTGTCAGCAGCAGGGCACTCAATCCCGAAAGCAATGCCTGGACGCACTGTCCCCCCAGATACTGCCTATTCGTCATGCCGATTGCCTGCAGGATCCCCAGCCGCTTGCGGTCTTCTTCCGTCTCTGCACTTAACAGATTTCCCAGAAGAATCACCGTAATCAACAGCAGGCTGATGCCCATCATCAGGTATGCGGCACCGGAATTCCGGGCTGAGAACAACAGTTTTTGGTTTATCAACACATGCTTCACAACGTCAAAACCAAACTCTGCGGCAAAGTCGATTACCTGCTTTTCGTATGCGGAGGGATCTTCCACACCATCCGGGCGCCAAAGCGGAAGGTAGGTTTTGCCATAGCAGTCCGGGTAATACATCTCCGATGCAACCCGAAAGTACTTGACTTGTTCCGCACTCATACGGGTAAAAGCCTTGGGATATACGTTTCCGACCAGTTGGGAGCCGGAGAGAATCGTGATGCCTCCCGCGCCATCCGTATCCGAAATGGGCCAGATGCCCTCCGGCAACCCATGGACAACCGCGGCCACCTCTGTCTGCGCTGTGTACAGGGTTTCTTCCAGCCGGGGATGATCTCCGCCGCTCAGTGTCTGCGTCCAACCGGACAGCGTCAGCACATCGCCCCCGGAAACGGAGGTGTCTTCACCGTATACGCCGGCAAACAGGGGGAGATAGCTCAGCTCCAGCAGCGCTCCGGCCCGGCGGTCATTCTGCAGTTCTGCCGCGGCGGAGGCTGTAATCCGCGTCGGTACGGGGCTGCCATTCTCCTGCCGGAATCGCGGAATCAGCACAATGCAGACTTTTCCGGAGGAAAAGTCTTCCCGGCTGATCTCCTGCGGCAGTACCTGCCGTACACGCTGCACCAGTTCGCTTTCCCAGTCTGCCCCAATGATCCGCACGGAGGCGCCAAGGCCGCCTTCCGGAAGCTCCGCGAAGATGTCGCTTCCCCGGGGATCCTGCCGCAGCGCCTGCAGCAGTGGGCTGGATTCCATCAGCCCATCGCAGTGAAGCAGTACATTCTCGGCGGTTACATAGACTTGCAGCTTTTCATAAGGGAGCTCCATTTGCCCACAGATCTCCTGCAGATACCGGTTGGAGGCCGCGTAGGGCAGGGACAGTTCATAATCCGGCCGGTCCGGATTGGTCACCGTCTCATAATAGTCCCCATAGGCGCGGTGACCCAAAAACAGCGGCAACAACAGGGTGGCGGCCATCAACAGTATCACCGCGCCGCGCAGCAGTGTTTGTTTCGGATTGGCGGAGCAGTGACGCATCCACACATGACGGTAGCCGCTCCGGTTCTTGGCGGGATTCCGGGGGGAATGGTTTTTCCGCGCCTTGGAGAGACGCTTTTTGCCATGGCATTCCCGCAGAATCTTCCCCACCGGCAGCATTGTGCCAACCAGAATCGCGGCAGCGCTGCAAAGGAGGCCGGTCAACAGATTTCCCGTGTTTACGGACACCGGGATTTTCATGACATGGGGCAGTATGTACCGCGCGATACCCATTCCGGCCAGAATTCCCAACAGAGCGGAAATGGCCAGAAATACCGATACTTCCATCAACAGCATTCCAACCACCTGACCGTCGGTAGCGCCAATGGCCATCAGGGTGTTGATGGTCTGCTTTCGCCGGCGCATAGACTGCAGATACAACTGGAAGCTGGCGCAGGCGGACATCCCAATCAAGACGCCGGAGAGCAGGCGCTCCATGGTCTGCGCGGGGTCTCCCACCGGCGGATAGGCCAGCGAGTTCACCCGAATCGCACCGGTATTGTTCTGATAAAGCCCATCCAGCGTTACGGGCTCCAGCGGCACGGGCTCCAACGTTCCCAACCGGAAATCGCTGTCGGACAACTCCTGAATGCTGAAGTATAGCCGCTGGCCATCCATCCTGATATAGCCGGATTGTCCGGAGCCCAGTACGTCAAAGGTCACACGTTCCCCGGTCTGCGGATCCAATCCGGTCAGGTATGCTTTCATGATGCTGCCTTCATAGGAAACTCCGGTCAACTCATATGCCGCGTTGTGCTTTTGATTATAGGCATCCAGAACCGGAGTCACGTTATCTGCCGGATTGCCCTGGGGCTCATAAAACAGCATGACCGCCTCATGGGGCTGCGGCCGAACCTCCGGATGCTCCGCTTCAATGGCCGCAAGCGCTTGGTAGATTTGCGCACAACCTCCGTCACCGAGGAAGGCTTCCGGCATATTCAGACCGTTCACATCCCACACTTTGGCATAGCTCTCCGCGATGCCGCTCACGACATAGGTCGCATAGAGCTTTACGGAGGCAAGGAAGGAGGTGCCTTCAAATTTGGTTCCCATGTGTTCCCCAAACCCCGGGCCCTGCAGAATTGTGCTGCCGCTGATGATTTCCAGCTGCGCGGTAAAGCCCTGATACGCTCCTGTACTTTTTTGCGTGCTTTGGGATCCGCTGATGGAAAACGCGGGAAGGGAATACGCGAATTTCAGGAATGCCGTATCCTGCTGCTCCGGAGAAAGCTCAGCCAGCGGCCGCAGCATCTCGGGAGACAGATCCGGTTCAGCCTCCCCGGACGAAATATAGGAATTCCAATACGGTTCGATCTGATCCAGGTAATTATCCCGATCCTGATTCAGTCCCTCCAAAAGATATGTTTTCAGAAGCTGGCCGGACTCACTGTCAAAGGAAACCCGGGCGTAAGAGTAGGCGTATACAACCGGAATCTCTTGCCCCACCTGACCATTCCATTCATCCCCAACCAGAAGGATTTCATGATCGTCCTGCGGCAGGCGCCCGTCTGAAATGCTCAGGTTTGCGATTTCCTGAAAGCGCTCCGTAATGGAGCCGACTGCCTGCCCGGAATCTGTCGTCCCGGCCAGCATACTCACTTCCGCGCCGGGAAACTCCTGACGCAGCGCGTTGGCGGTATCCAGATTTCCGGCATAAAGCAGTTGGTAACGTCCGTACAGATTTTCCCGCTGCAGCTGTCCGGCGTGCTGAACAGAAGACGCGATGAGGGAGGTAAGGGTCATGAAGAGAAAAGACAGCAGAAGAACCACCGTCATCAGAATCGAGATTCGCTTCTGACCCCGGATGCCCCGTATTGTCATTTTGAACATCATTCCACTTCCCTTCAGCTTTTTCGCGGCGGGATCCGCATAACCGCCGTGTCCGGGGCGTTATTGGATGGTTCCCCCTTCGACTTTCATGATTTGCTGTGCCTCTTGCGCCACGGACATATCGTGGGTCACAAGAATCAAGGTGGTGCCCAGCCGCGTCACGGCTTCTTTCAGCAATAACAATGTCTGATGGCCGGTCTGGGGATCCAGATTTCCTGTGGGCTCATCGGCAAACACAATCCGGGGCTTATGCGCGACAGCTCGGGCAATGGCAACCCGCTGCTGTTCACCGCCTGACAACTGCGCCGGGTACTTGTGCATCAGATGGTCGATTTCCAGCATGGTACATACTCTGTTTATGTACGTCTGATCCGGCTTCCTGTGGTCTAAGGTATATGGCATAACGATATTATCCCAGGCTGTGTGCTCCTGCAGAAGATGATAGGACTGAAAAATGAAACCACTCCTGCGGCGGCGCAGAATCGCCCTTTCCCGGCGTGATAATTGAAAGAGATCCACGTCATCCATGAGAACCTGCCCCTGATCCGGGGTGTCCAGACCGCTCAGAATATTCAGAAGCGTGGATTTACCGCTGCCGCTCTTGCCGATGACTGCGTAAAATATGCCATCCTGAAAATCGGCACAGACATTCTTCAGCACGGCGGTTTCCTGAGCGGTACCCTTCCCGTACGTCTTGCAAATGCCCCGGGCTTGAAGCATAGAAATTCCTCCTGTAGTAATCGAATGAACTGCACAGCATTCCGCCGAAAGAGCGATCTGTGTCGGTATGGCAAAATCCCTGCGCAATCAAAGGATAGTCAGAAGAATAATCCTCTGTTTGTGATGATTCCAATGTACGATTTACAAGATAACTATATCATGATTTGTCAGAATTGTAAACAGATATTGCACAAGATTGCAGCGGGTTCATACCGGTTAAGGTCACCCAATATCCCGGAAGGGAAGGCGTTCGCTCCCTGGCTGACGGCAATACTCCTCACCGGCAAACACAGGCGCAATGCGGCGGTTCCGGGTCTGCCGCGATTTTCGCCATGCAAAACAGATTCCGTCCGAATGCAGACGATTCCTCAGGTGAAATATCTGCTTCCAATGCCGCCGGGGCAGTATAAATCTCCCCTGTTTACAGATAATAACATCGTAATTTGTAAATTTATGAAGAGGAGACAGATATATATGAAAGCTACTGGCATAGTCCGCCGGGTGGACGATCTCGGCAGAATCGTGATCCCCAAGGAAATCCGCCGCACCCTGCGCATCCGAGAGGGCGACCCG
>JAQXIT010000126.1 GCA_029007925.1 Bacillota bacterium
GCTGTCGTCGCAGATTGCGATGCGGTAGGCCATCGGTTTCCCCTCTTTCGCTTTTTGCGTATAGTATAGTCCCTTTTGGGATTGGATGCAAGTGGTGTCCGGCTCCCGCGGAGCATAAATAAAGAACCCCGGGCACTGTCCGGCAGTACCCAGGGTCATCTGACCGGTTCTCCGTGAAAACGGGTCAGGGTTGCTTTTTTATCCGCCCAGATAGGCTCTGCGGATGCTGTCATCATTCAGCAGCTCCGCGCCGGTGCCGGAGGCCGCGATGTTGCCGATCTCCAGAACATAGGCCCGGTCGGCAATGGCCAGAGCCTTCCTGGCGTTCTGCTCCACCAGCAGCACCGTGGTGCCCTCCTCGTTGACCTGACGGATCATGTCGAAAACCGTGCTGACATACAGAGGCGACAGTCCCATGCTGGGCTCGTCCAGCAGCAGCAGTCTGGGGTGGGACATCAGCGCCCGGCTCATGGCCAGCATCTGCTGTTCGCCGCCGGAGAGGGTGCCCGCGACCTGCTTTGACCGCTGCTTCAGAATGGGAAAGCGCTGGTACATTTTTTCCAGGGTCTCGGCAATCTCCCGGGAATCGGAGCGGGTAAACGCGCCCAGGCGCAGATTTTCCTCCACCGTCAGCTCCTGGAAAATCCGCCGTCCCTCCGGTACCTGGGCAATGCCCATGGGCACCAGCTTGTGGGGCGCGGTATTGGTAATATCCCGGCCGTCGAAGATCACCTTGCCGCCCCGCTTGGGGATCAGGCCGCAGACGGCGTGCATGATGGTGGTCTTGCCGGCACCGTTGGCGCCGATGAGGGTGACGATCTGACCCTCCTCCACGGAGAAAGACACATCCTTGATGGCCTGGATCAGGCCATAGCTGACTTTCAGGTTGTTCACTTCCAGTAAAGCCATACCGTGCCTCCTTAATTGTCGTCGCCCAGGTAGGCGCGGATGACTTCCGGATCGGACAGGGCGGTTTCCACATCGCCCTGAGCCAGCATGGTGCCGAAATTCAGCACCGTCACGCTGTCGCAGATGCCGGAGACCAGGCTCATGTCATGCTCGATCAGCAGCACGGTCATGTCAAACTTGTCCCGCACCTTGCGGATGGTGTCCATCAGTTCCTCCGTCTCCTGGGGGTTCATGCCGGCTGCCGGCTCGTCCAGCAGCAGCAGCCTGGGCTTGGTTGCCAACGCCCGGGCGATCTCCAGCTTCCGCTGCTTGCCGTAGGGCAGGTTCGAGGCCAGCTCATTGCGCACTTCCAGCAGGCCGAACAGCTCCAGCAGCTTCTTTGCCTCGCTGCGCATTTCTTCCTCCACCCGGAAGTGCTTGGGCAGCCGGAAAACGGAGGTGAAAAATCCGGAGCGGTACCTGGGGTCATTGTGAAGACCCACCATCACATTGCGCACCACCGTCATATTGTTGAACAATCGGATGTTCTGGAAGGTTCGGGCAATGCCCATGTGGTTGATTTTCTCCTGAGGCAGGCCGTTGATCCGGACGCCGTCCAGCAGGATCTCGCCCTCCGTGGGAGTATAGACGCCGGTGACCATATTAAAAATGGTGGTCTTGCCCGCGCCGTTGGGGCCGATCAGGCCGTAAATCTGGTTTTTCCGAATCCGGATATTCACATCACTGGCCGCCTTCAAACCGCCGAAGCGGATGCCCAGGCCACGGGTTTCCAGCACATATTCTGCCATGGCTCAGTCTCCTTTTCCGGGTTTGTCGCCATTCAGCCGAACGGCGCGGTTGTCCTCGGGACGGGTATCGATGGAAAGCAGCTCGTCCATTTTGATCTTGGTCGGCACACGGGCCCAGCTCTTTTCGTCGTCCCGGCGGTAGGCAGGGTCGGCGTTTCTGCGGGTCAGGCGCCGCAGCAGAGCGCCCAAGTCCAGTTTTTCCCGGAGGGGCGCCAGGAACGGAGCGTTGCCGTAGATGACAATGACGATCAGAATCACGGCATACACCAGATTCTGCAGCACCGCCAGGTCGCCGGTCAGCACCTTGGTCAGCTTCACATTCAGGTAGGTAATCAGCGCGGCGGCGATCAGGGAGCCGTTGATGGAGCCCATACCGCCCAACACCACCATCACCAGAATCTCGATGGAATAGTTGAAGCCGAATTTGGAGGACTGGACGGTCTGGTTGGCATAGCTGTACAGCACGCCCGCGATGCCGGCAAAGAACGCGGACATGGCAAACACCATCAGCTTATACCGGGTGACGTTGATGCCCGTGGCTCTTGCCGCGATCTCGCTGTCACGGATGGCGGTGATGGCCCGGCCGTGACGGCTGCGCAGCAGGTTCTGAATGGCCGCCAGGGTCAGCAGCACCACCACAAACGCGATGATAAACAAGCTGTTCCGGTCGTACCGGGGGGTGGTCAGTCCCAGGGAGCCGCCGAAGGATTCCGGCGAAGAGTTCAGAAAGAGGGAGCGGACAATCTCGCCGAAGGCCAGAGTGACGATGGCCAGATAGTCGCCCTTTAACCGCAGGGCAGGCAGCCCCACGATGACGCCGCAGACGGCGGCGCTGATACCGCCGGCAGCCATGGCAATCAGGAAGGCGGGCAGTCCGTTGCCCAGGGCAGGCACCAGCAGCGCGGCGGTCTTGCCGCCGATGTAGGCACCGACGCACATAAATCCGGCGTGACCCAGGCTCAGCTCCCCCAAAAAGCCCACCAGCATGGACAGGGACACCGCGAGAATCATGGAATACCCGATTTTTTCCAGCAGATACTGTCCGGAGGAACGGAGATTGCCGGTCATGGAGGAAACGGCAAAAAATATCAGGAGAACAGAAATGACAATATAGTTGGCAAAATGCTTCCATTGGAAATTTTTGGCCGGCCTTTTCATACCTTTTCCCTCCGTTTCTTGCCCAAAAATCCGGTGGGACGGATCAGCAGGATCACGATGAGGATGCCGAATTCAATGGCATCCGTGTAGGGAGCGATGGCGGAAACCTTATTGCAGAAGCTCTCCACCACGCCCAGCAGGATGCCGCCCAGCATGGCGCCGGGGATGGAGCCGATGCCGCCGATCACCGCCGCCGTAAAGGCCTTGATACCGGGCATGGAGCCGAAGGTGCTGCTGATGCTGGGTGCCTTCATCAGGATACACAGTCCGGCGATGGCCGCCAGGGCGGAGCCGATGACGAAGGTCAGGGTGATGATGGCATTGACATTGATGCCCATAAGCTGGGCGGCGCCCCGGTCCTCGGAAACGGCCAGCATGGCCTTGCCCACCTTGGTGAACTTGATGAACGCGGTCAGCGCCGCCATCACCGCCACGGAAAGGGCCAGGGTCAGCAGGGTGTAGCCCTGAACGCGGATGCCCGCGAAGGGAAACGCGCCCAGATTCGGCAGGCTGACCATCTTGGCAGCGGAGCCGAACAGGATCTGAGCCAAACTCTGCAGCAGGTAGCTGACGCCGATTGCCGTAATCAGCACCGCCAGGGGGGACGCCCCCCGCAGGGGCTTATAGGCAAGGCGTTCCACCGCCGCACCCAGCGCCACGCAGAAAACCACCGCCAGAGCCGTTGCCAGGATGGGGTTTCCCGCGGCGTTCATGAACACCAGAATGGTGTAGCCGCCAACCATGATAATGTCGCCGTGGGCGAAGTTCAGCATCTTGGCGATGCCGTAAACCATGGTATAGCCCAGGGCGATCATGGCATACACGCCGCCTAGGCTCAGGCCATTGAGGAAGGTTGAGATCATTTCCATATTTTTTCCTTACACCGCCGCGGGGAAAGTCGGTTTCCCGCCCTCCCCACGGTGGTTATCCTTATTTTTTCCGAGGCAGCCCCGAAGGGTCTGTCCGTTCCGGCTTACTGGCCGCCGGTCGCCTCTTTGATGATGTACTTGACGGCGGTCTTGTTGACGTAGCCGTTGGCATCCCAGGAAATGGTCTCGCCGGTGACGCCGCTGCAGGTGTAGCCGCCGGTAAACTGGCTCTTCAGCACTTCGCACAGCTCGGAAGCGCTCATGGTGACATAGACGGACTTGCTGTCGGCCTCGTAAGCCTTCTTCATGGCGCCGTAGATGGCGTAAACGCAGTCGTAAGCGGAGGCGCCGAACTGGTTCAGGGTATCCTCGCCGTACTTTTCAACGTACTTCTTGATGTACTCGGCGGAAGCGCCTTCGGTGGACTTGGAGTTGAACTGGGACAGCATGGAGACTTCCTGCGGGATGGTGCTGACATCAAAGCCTTCCATGGAGGTCAGGCCGTCCAGGCCGTCGCAGCCGTAGTAGACGGCGTTGTCCGCGATCACGCCTCTGGCCTGGGTCATGAACAGGGACGCGGGCTCGTAGTAGATGGGCATGAAGATGAAGGCGCAATCCTTCATATTATCGATCTGCACGGAGAAGTCGGTAGCGGTGGCATCGTTGAAGGAAGTCTCGACGGTCTTGACGGAAGCGTCCAGATTTCTCTTGAACTGGTCAAAGACACCCACGGAGTAGGGATCGTCGGACTTGTAGAACACGCCGATGGTGGTGCCGGAGCAGGTCTTATTGACATAGTCCGCGGCGACCTTGCCCTGGTTGCCGTCGGCGAAGCACATCTGGAAGCCGTTGTCGAATTCGGGAACCTCATCGTTGGAAGCGGAGGGGGTCAGGAAGAATACATTCTCATCCCTGGCATAGGTCTTGAACTCGTTGCAGGGAGCGCTGGTGACGGCGCCCAGAGAAACCTGCATGCCGCCCTCCAGCAAGGTGGCGAAGTTGGTGGCGATGATGGAAGCGTCATGCTTGTCGTCCAGAACGACCAGCTTGAACTTGACGCCGTTGAGGCCGCCGGCGGCGTTGATCTCGTCAACGGCCATCTGGGCGGAGTTGGCGACGGCGGTACCGTAAATCGCGGCGCTGCCGGTCAGGGGGCCGGTCAAACCGATTACGAACTCGGTGTTGTTTGCCGCGTAGTTTTTGGCTTTGCCGGCCTGGCAGGCAGTCAGCACGGCGACCATCATCAGGACGGCCATAACAGCGCAAGCGATTCTCATAGTCTTTTTCATTTTCTTTTCCTTCCTTTTCTTTGGTCTTTATTCAGCCTTTCGGCATAAATACAAAAATAAGCGCTGCCCGAAAGCAGCGCTGCTTGCGTGTGAGATGTCACACAGCAGGTATTGCGCTTTCGGAAACCGCGTCAGGCCGTACCAGCAGGCACAGTCGTACCATCATAATTCGTACCAGCGCCAAAAGCACAAAAATAGGCGCTGCAACGGCAGCGCCCAGAGTCAGCATATCGGAATTCGCGCAGGGCATGGCTGTAGCGCATGCGAAACCGGATCGAGAACACATACGGTACATAAGGCCATCCCCTTTCAGAAGTTTGACAACATTGTATGACAAAGAAACCGATTTTTCAAGGTGGCATTGTCCCCATATTTGCAGGGATTCCGCCAGGCAATCTTATGGAAATTCACCATACATGCACAAAAGTCCGTTTGTCACGTACATTTTGCATTTTTTCCTCCGTCCTTGGCGCATCTTTGTGAATGATTCACAAAAGGAAACAGCCGCAGCCTGACCGGTCGTATCCGCTGCGGCGGCGAAGTTCCGGAGAAAAACAGAATCACGGTTGAAATTCCGGGAGATTTGTGGTTAAATGTATCTTGTGGTGGTGTACCCATCGGAAAGGCGCCCCATACCATGCCGGAGCCGGCCAATGGCAGGCGCCGGGCGGTGAATCAAGGAGGCGGCGGAATGCGCAGAGCAAGAAGGCGCGGGAATTTCTTTCTGTGCCTGCTGATCAATATGCTGCTGAACCCGGAGGGGCTGATCCCCGCCGTAATCCTGCTGGTTCTGCACGTTTGGCTGGGCTGGCCGGTCTGGTGGGCCGTCCTGGCGGCGGGTCTTTGGATCCTGTGGCTGATCCTGTGGATGCGGCTGATCGGCTGGGCAGGCAAATGCGGCAGCACCCCCGATCCTCCGAAGGAAAACAAAAACCCCTATTCCTCCGGGAAATCATAACCATCCGGTAAAAGCCGGTAAAATAGATTTTTATCAGAAAAGGAGTCATCATTATGGGACTTATGAAAGCAGGAATCGGTGCCTTGGGCGGCACACTGGCAGATCAGTGGAAGGAATTTTTCTATTGCGACGCCCTTCCCAACGACGTGCTGATGAGAAAGGGTCAGAAGCGCGTAACCGGCAGATCCTCCAACACCAAAGGCAATGACAACATCATTTCCAACGGATCCGGCATTGCCGTGGCCGACGGTCAGTGCATGATTATCGTGGAGCAGGGCAAGATCGTGGAGGTCTGCGCCGAGCCGGGCGAATTTACATACGACACCTCCACCGAGCCCAGCATCTTCGCGGGCAAACTGGGCAGCAGCATCCTGGAAACCTTTCAGACCATCGGCAAGCGTTTTGCCTACGGCGGCGACACCGGCAAGGATCAGCGGGTATACTATTTCAACACCAAGGAGATCCTGGGCAACAAATTCGGCACCCCCAACCCCCTCATGTTTGAGGTCATCAACAAGCGTATCGGCATGAGCCGCACCGTTCAGGTTCGCTGCAACGGTGTATATTCCTATGTGATCTCGGATCCCCTGCTGTTTTATACCAGACTTTGCGGCAATGTGGAGTATGAGTTCACCCGCGATCAGATTGACGATCAGCTCAAGGTCGAATTCATCGACGCTCTGCAGCCCGCCCTCGGCGCCCTGGCGGAGCAGGAGCTTCGCCCCGCCCAGATTCCGGCAAAGGCAAACGAGCTGAAAGCGGCGATGAACGATGCTCTGAAGCAGGAATGGATCGAAAACAGAGGCATTTCCGTGGGCAAGATCGCCCTCAATCCCATCACGCTGACGGAAGCGGACATGAAGAAGATCAACGAGATGGAGGACGCCGCAAGCATCGGCTCCAACCCGTTTATGATGGCCGGCCGGATGACCAACGCCACCGCCGACGCCATGCAGGCCGCCGCAGGCAACTCCGCGGGCGCCATGACCGGCTTTATGGGCATGGGCATGGTCGGCATGGGCGGACAGGGCGGCTTCGGCGCGGCTCAGAATCTCTATCATATGGGCGCGCAGCAGCAGGCAGCGCCTGCGGAACCGGCGGCAGACGGTTGGAAATGCGCCTGCGGCGCCACCTCCACCGGCAAATTCTGCCCCGAGTGCGGTTCTCCCAGGCCTGCGGATGCCGAAGGCTGGATCTGCTCCTGCGGCGCGGTGAACAAGGGTAAATTCTGCCAGAACTGCGGCGCCCGGAAGCCCGCGGACGTTTCCCCGTGCCGCTGCGGCAAATGCGGCTGGGAGCCGGAAAACGGCGCGAAGCCCCCGAAATTCTGCCCCGAGTGCGGAAATCCGCTTTCCAGAGGAAACGAACGGTGATCGGTTTGTCATCCGGCCGGGCACGGGAAAGGGCTCCGTTTCGTCTGAAGCAGCCGATGTTCAGATGATTACAGGCAGCATAAAATCCAGTAAATGCGCAGGAAAGTGTGCAGGGAAAGGAGAGAAATGACATGGCTGTATTACAGGAATATAAATGTCCGTGCTGCGGCGGTGCCATTGCCTTCGACAGCACGATCCAGAAAATGAAGTGTCCCTACTGCGACACCGAATTTGAAATGGAGACGCTTCAAAGCTATGACAACGAGCTGAAAAACGAGCCTGCGGAGGATATGCAGTGGGACAGCAGCGCCGGAGCCCAGTGGCAGGAGGGTGAGGCAGACGGACTGCGCACCTATGTCTGTCAGTCCTGCGGCGGCGAGATCGTCGGCGACGAAAACACGGCGGCCACCTCCTGCCCCTTCTGCGGGAACCCCGTGGTGATAATGGGCCAGCTCTCCGGGGCCCTGAAGCCGGACTATGTGATCCCCTTCAAGCTGGATAAAAAGGCGGCGAAGGCGGCGCTTCTAAGGCATTACAGCGGCAAGAGGCTGCTGCCCAAGGTGTTTCAGGATCAGAACCACATCGACGAGGTCAAGGGTATGTATGTACCCTTCTGGCTTTTCGATGCCGACGCGGATGCCAGCATCCGCTACAGGGCGACCCGGGTTCGGGCTTGGAGCGACCGGGATTACGATTACACGGAAACCAGCTTTTTCTCGGTGACCCGGGGCGGCAGCATTGGCTTTGAGCGGGTGCCCGTGGACGGCTCCGCGAGAATTCCGGACGATCTGATGGAATCCATCGAGCCTTACGATTTTTCCGAAGCGGTGGATTTCCAGACGGCGTACCTGGCCGGATATCTGGCGGATAAGTATGACGTGGACGCCGAGCAGAGCATCGGCCGGGCCAACGAGCGGATCAAAAGAAGCACGGCGGAGGCCTTCGCCGCCACCGTACAGGGCTACGCCACCGTTACGCCGGAGGCCACCGGCATCCGGCTCCGCAACGGCCGGGCAAAATACGCCCTGTACCCCGTGTGGTTCCTGAACACCACATGGCAGGGCAAGCAGTACACCTTCGCCATGAACGGACAGACCGGCAAGCTGGTGGGCGATCTGCCTCTGGACAAGGCCGCCTACAAACGGTGGCTGTTCGGGCTCACCGGCGCCATCGGCGCGGCAATCTTTGCCGTGTCCTGGCTGCTGTGGCTGCTGTAAGGGGGCGCGGGCAATGCAAAAGAGAATTTTCTCCCTGTTCCTTGCGCTGCTTCTTCTGGTGACGGCGGCAATTCCCGCCTTTGCCGCAGCCGAAGTTCCCCGGCTGGTGGATAATGCCGGCCTGCTTACCTCCCGGGAAGAACGCGACCTGCTTTCCAGGCTGGACGAGATCAGTTTTCGGCTGGGGGCGGATATCGTCGTGGTGACGGTGGATTCCCTGGGAAGCAAGACGCCCATGGCCTATGCCGACGATTTCTACGATGATAACGGCTACGGCAAAGACGGCGTGCTGCTTCTGGTCAGCATGGAGGATCGGGACTGGTGGATCTCCACCAGCGGCCGCGGCATCACCGCCATTACGAATGCCGGAATCGAGTACATCTCCGACAGATTCCTGCCGGATCTCAGCGACGGAAATTACGCGGAAGCCTTTGAGATCTTCGCCGATCAGTGCGACGCCTTCATCACCCAGGCCAAAACGGGAACGCCCTACGACGTGGGGCATATGCCCAGGGAGCCCTTCCGGGCGGTCAGGAATCTGATTGTGGCGCTGGTTGTGGGCTTTTTGATCGCGCTGATCGCCACCGGCGTCATGAAGGGCAATCTGAAATCCGTTCGGAAGCAGGCGGCGGCCAACAGCTATGTGAAGGCAAACAGCCTGACGGTAACCGACAGCCGGGATCTGTTCCTCTATACCCAGGT
>JAQXIT010000127.1 GCA_029007925.1 Bacillota bacterium
GAAGCGTTCCGAAGCTATCTTTCCGAACTGGACGCGCAGAAGCCCGTGATCCTCTGCGGCGATCTGAATGTGGCGCATCAGGAGATCGACCTGAAAAATCCCGCCTCCAACCGGGGGAATGCCGGTTTCTCCGATCAGGAGCGGGAGAGCTTTTCCAAAACTCTGGCGCTGGGCTTTACGGATACCTTCCGCTATCTGCATCCCGACGCCGCAGGCTGCTACACCTGGTGGAGCTATATGTTCCACGCTCGGGAGAACAACGCCGGCTGGCGTATCGACTATTTTCTGGTGTCCGACCGGCTGAAAGACGCCATCGCGGACACACCCATCTACAGCGACATTCTGGGCTCCGACCACTGTCCGGTGGGCTTGGAGATCCGCATTTCCGCAGAGGGTCAGACCTCCGTCTGAACATCGTCCCTCAGAACGATCCCCGGTCTGCCGTCCCGGATCTCCAGAAACGCGTTCTGGAGTCTGGACAGATAGGCGAAGGGCTCCTCCGGCGAAAGGGGAACAAACCGCCCCGTCAGAACTCCGTGGCGGGGAACGGCACGAAATTGCGGTACGCCATCCCCTATCCGTTTGGCAGGCAGCTTCGTATTCAGCACAAAGGCGCCGCCCTCCGGCACGGGGATACCCAGACTTTCCGTCCGGCCGCCGCAGGTGACCTCCAGCTTATAGATCACCTCGCCGCTGAATTCGCAGCGGCAGGAAAACCGATAGTATAGCCCCTGCCGCTCCACCCGCATCTTTCCCACGCTTTGTCCACCCAGCAGAACCTGGTATACACCCTCCATAAGCAAATCCCCCTTTGCCACAACCCTATGCGGCAAAGGGGGATTTATTCATGTTGTGCCATGGAGGCCGAAGCTGACGGCGATGGCATCGTCCACCATGGACATATGAGCATCGTCCAGCCTGCCCATATGCTCCCGCAGCCTCCGCTTGTCAATGGTTCGGATCTGCTCCAGCAGAATCACGGAATCCTTGCTCAGTCCGACGCTGCCTCCGGCGATGTTGATGTGGGTGGGCAGACGCGCTTTGCCTGTCTGGCTGGTAATGGCGGCGGCAATGACGGTGGGCGAATGGCGGTTGCCGGTATCATTCTGAACGATGAGAACCGGTCTGGTACCTCCCTGCTCACTGCCCACCACCGGTGACAGATCCGCGTAAAAGATGTCTCCCCGTTTGACCGTGGTATCCATTTGCTTCACACTCCGAAGAAATCTGACCGGCGCTACCGGAACCATCCATATGTAACGCGGCTGTTTCTATTGTCCCACGCACACAGGCTTTTTATACGGCACCGCCTTCGATTTATCCTATGTGAAAGCCGGCAGATAGTTACACGAATGTGAAGTTTTTGACAGTGATCGACAGGAGCCGTCTGCCCTGCCACAGAATTTCTCCCCGGGTGGGCAGAGCCTGACCATCCAGCCAGATATCCAGATGGAGAGCATCCTCCTCATAGCTGTCGTCAATGGCCACCCGGAGCAGCTCCCCCTCCGACGTGCAGGAGGTCAGATATCCGCCCCGAAGGGTTTTCATCAGCACCCAGGGGCCGGAAACCGGTGTAAGCTGATCGTCGGCCATCAGCCCGAAGGCCAGCGCCGTGTCGTCAAAGGTCAGCTTTCCCCCCGACGCGGACACCGAACCGGTAATACCGGCGATGGTTTCCGGCGCGGTAACGGTAAAGGTCAGATTCCCTTGGGTATCCGATGCGCAGTTCATGGAGAAGATGTAGGTCTTGTCGCCGTAATCCGCCGTAATCTCCGCGTCAAAGGTGACCGCCTGGGCCAACAGCTTCGCCCGCAGAGACATCGCTCTGTCCAACTCCTGATCGCTCCGGGCGCAGCCCGTCAGCAGCAGCGCCAGGCAAATCAGCCCGATGATCCGTTTCATGTGATCCCGCCTTATTTCATAAGTCGCGGAAGCACCTCCAGCATATCTCCCGGCAGCATTCCGTACTGGCCGATCTCCCGGGCGCAGATATCCCCTGCGGCACCGTGGAGCCATGCTCCGCAGGCTGCCGCGGTCAGCGGCTCAATTCCCTGCCCCAGCAGGGCGGTGATGATGCCCGCCAGCACGTCTCCGCTGCCGCCCACCGCCATTCCCGGATTCCCCGTGGGATTGAGATAGCAGGCTTTTCCGTCGGTGATAATGGTACCGTGCCCCTTCAGCACCAGCACGCACCCGTTTTCCGAGGCAAAGCCCATGGCGGAAGCTGCCCTGTCCTGCCCGATGACGCCGCCGATCCGGGCATACTCCCCGGCGTGAGGCGTGAGAATAGTTGGAAAATGCCTTTCGCGCACTATATCCATATGCGGGGACAGGACGTTTATGCCGTCGGCATCCAGCACAACCGGGCCGGAAAACCGCTGAAGCACCGTCTTTACCACCGAATATGTTCCCTCCGAGCAGCCCATGCCCGGCCCCAGCAGAACGGCATCCATGCCAGGCAGCCGTTCCAGGATCGCCGGCAGCGCCCCGGCGGATAGCTTGCCGTCGGTCTCCGGCAGCGGGAATACGACGGGTTCCGTCAGCTTCACCGCCTCAATGGCGTAAATACTTTCCGGCACGCCCAGATACACCAGTCCCGCGCCGGCCCTGAGGGCGCCCATGGCCGCCAGCGCCCCCGCGCCGGTATAGCCCCGGCTGCCGCACAGCAGCAGAATTTTTCCGAAATTTCCTTTGTGCGCCTCGGGATCCCGATCCGGCAGAATGGACAGAACCTGTCCGTGATCCAGTTGTTTCAAATTCATAGCCGCATCCCTTCCTTTTTGGGCATCGTAACACAGCTTTTTGCCGCCGTCAAGAGATTTTCCGAATCAAGCCGTGGTCATCGGGCATACTAACAAAAACCGAAAGAAGGTGGACTCCCTGAATACGAACAAGCAGGGGCGACAAAGCTTCCGGCTGCCCCAGATGCCCATCATTACCGCCTGGGCCAGCGTGGCGGGAAAAAAGGAATCCGAGGGGCCTCTGGCTCACGAATTTGACGTCACCTCAACCGATACCCTGTTCGGTCAGAAAACCTGGGAGCAGGCGGAAAAACAGATGCAGAAGATCGCGCTGGACACTCTGCTGAAAAAAGCAGGCGTGGCCCGGCAGCAGATCGGTCTGGTATTCTCCGGCGACCTGCTGAACCAGTGCATCGGCTCCTCCTTTTCCCTGCGGAACACCGGGTTGCCCCACCTGGGGCTTTACGGCGCCTGCTCCACCATGGCGGAAAGCCTGCTGCTCAGCGCCATGACCGTGGGCGGCGGCTTTTCCGACCGGGTAGTGGCGTTGACCTCCTCCCATTTTGCCTCATCGGAGCGGCAATATCGCTTTCCGCTGGGCTACGGCGGCCAGCGCACCCCCACCGCCCAGTGGACGGTCACCGGTTCCGGTGCCGCGCTGGTCTGCTCCGCAGGAAAAGGCCCCAGAATCGCCAGCTGCACCATCGGCACCGTGACCGATCTGGGCATTCAGGACGCCAACAACATGGGTGCCGCCATGGCGCCCGCCGCTTATGCCACCATCCGGGCGCATTTCGACGATCTGAACACGGCACCGGAGGATTTTGACCTGATTGTCACCGGAGATCTGGGGCAGCTTGGCAAGGAAATGCTGCTGGAGCTGGCTAAGCGGGACGGATTGTCCCTGGGCGGCAAGCTCACCGACTGCGGTACCCTGGTATTCGACCGGGATAAGCAGGATGTCCACGCCGGCGGGTCCGGCTGCGGCTGCAGCGCCATCACCCTGTGCGGACATCTTCTGAACCGCTTAAACAGCGGGAAACTGAAAAAAATTCTCTTCTGTGGCACCGGAGCGCTTCTCTCCCCCACCTCCACTCAGCAGGGGCTGCCCATTCCGGGCGTGTGCCACGCGGTGTGCATTCACGGAGGTGAAAACTGAATGGATTATGGGAAAGCCTTTCTCGTCGGCGGTCTACTCTGCGCCATCGGACAGATTCTCATCGACCGGACGAAGCTGACACCGGCCAGAATTCTGGTCAGCTATGTGGTCATCGGCGTGGCGCTGGGCGCGGTGGGCGTATATCAGCCGCTGGTGGAATTCGCCGGTGCCGGTGCCACGGTTCCCCTGACCGGCTTCGGCAGCAGTCTGGCCAAGGGTGTCCGGGAAGCCGTGGATGAAGCCGGATTTATCGGAATCCTCACCGGTGGACTCAAAGCCACCGCCGGAGGCATTTCCGCCGCCATCATCAGCGGACTGCTGGCAAGCCTGATTTTCAAGCCAAAGGATAAATCATGAAATTCGGGGAATGCTAGGATAGCGGCATGACCGCAAGTACAAAATTTGGAGGATACCGCAATGAATAACCAGAACAAGACTCAGAATAACAATCAGAACCAGAATCAGGAAAACAGCCAGAACAAAAACCAGAGCCAGAACAAGACTCAGGACAAGACCCAGGACAAAAACTGTCGCTGAAGCGGAAACCGGGCGGCTCCCAAGGGAGCTGCCCGGTTATCTTTACATCAGGGAAACAAATCGGTTCAAATGGAAAAAGTACAGCAGTGCTTCCTTCACGGGTTTTCGGTAAATCCGCGCCATGGCGTCGGCATAGGTCTCCACCTGCGGGCGGTAGCGCAGGACTCTTTCCGGCAGGGTCTCCTCGGTCACATGATCCGTCTTGAAGTCGATCACCGTGATGCCGTCCTCCTCCAGCAGCGCGCAGTCCACCACGCCCTGAAGCAGGATCCGCTCTCCCCGCAGCGCCGGGTCAAATCGTTCCCCTTCCTCCAGAATGGAAAACTTGAACTCCCGCAGGACATTTTCGCTCCCCCGGAGCTTCTGCCCCGGTTCGGTGGCGAAGAAGGCAGCGATTTTCCCGCAGGGTACCGTTTTCGCCTGCTCCGGAGAAAGGAACCCCTCCGCCGTCAGGCGCTCCACTTCCTGCCGCACACCGGTTTCGTCACCGCATCGGTCAAATCGGAGGTACTGCATGACGGAATGAATCAGGGTGCCATAGTCCTTACCGGCAGCGGCAGATTCCCCAAAGGCGGGGCTGCGCCAGCTTCGCCGGACAGGCGCGGGCTCCGCCGTATTTTCCGCCGCCTCGGTATCCTTTTCCCTGCCCTTTTGCTGGGTGGCCGTCTGTTTGGAAGGCGCCATGGTGGCCGAAGGATAGGCGTAAGTGAAGCCCAGACTCTGCCGCAGACGCTCCACCGTCTCCGCCGGCAGGGTATCTCCGTCCGTCCCCTGAATCTCACCGTATGACCCGCTTTCCGGCGCCGGGGAGACCCGGATCCGCCACGCGGGGTCGCCGGGAGCGGTTTCCGAAGGTCTGCCGCCCAACGCGAACAGCTCCCCCGCTTCGGTTCGCCGCAGCGCCGTCATCAGCACCCATTCCCCCGGGCAGACCACGTCCCGGGTCAGCAGTTCCATGGGCGACAGATCCATCCGCCGGGCCAGCTCCGAAAGATCCTTCTCCGGGTTCTGGGAGGCGTAGGTCATAATCAACCGATCTCTCGCCCGGGTAAGGGCTACATACAGCACCCGAAGCTCCTCCGACAGACTGTCCGACACGGTTTTCGCCGCGATGGCGCGCTTAGCCACGGTGGGATAGCGCACCCGGTTTTTGGCATCCACCGCGGAAAGTCCCAGTCCCAGACTCTGATCGCACAGCACCTGCGCCCGGCTGCTCTCCCGGTTGAATTCCCGGGACAGCCCGGAGACGAATACCACCGGGAATTCCAGTCCCTTGGACTTGTGGATACTCATCAGTGTCACCGCTCCGCCGGCGGCGGTTTCCACAGCCGCGATAAGGCCTTTATCCTCCATGGCATCCAGATGCTCCAGGAACTGCTCCAGATCCCGCCGCGCCGTGGTTTCGAAATCCACAGCCAGGCCGTAGAAGGTCTGGAGATTGGCCTTTCTGGTTTCGCCGCCGGGCATGGCGGCATAGATGCTGTCCATGCGGGTCAGCCGGAATATGGTTTCGAGAAGCTGGGCAAGGGTACCCATTCTGGCCTCCCGGCGCAGCGCCGACAGCGTTTGAAGAAATTCCTTTGCCTTCGGCAGCTCCGATTCCGCCAGCGCGTCATAGACGCTGCCGCTCCGGTTTTCGCCCCGGATAGCCGCCAGATCATCCGCCGTGAATCCGAATACCGGCCCCGCCAGCGCCGCGATCAGGGGAATATCCTGCCGGGGATTGCTGACGGTCTGCAGAATCGAGCGCAGCATTCCGATCTCCTCCGTCTGGAGCAGATCCTCTCCGCCGCCGGTGACACACCGGATCCCAACATGAGCCAGCGCGTTCTGGAAATACGCGCCCACACTGCCGGGCGAGCGCAGCAGAATGGCCACATCCTCCGGCCGGATGGGGCGCAGGTTCTCTCCGTCCCGGACGAAATGGGTGCCGTCCAGCAGCTCCCGGATTCTCGATGCCACAAAGGCGGGTTCTTCCTCGTATGTACTTTCCCGAACCGGGATGACAGAAAGCTCCACCTCCGGCTCCCCCAGCGGCACATGGGGAATTCCCTCCCGCAGAGCTTCCGCCTCGCCGTAGGTCAGTCCTCCTACCGCCGGCGACATACAGAGCCGAAACACATCGTTGACGCCCTTTAGGACGGCGCCGCCGGATCGGAAATTGCTGGAAAGCAGCACTTTTCTTCCCTCACCGGGCTTCGCACCCTCCGCCGGCAGGTAAGTTTCATACTTTTGCAGGAAGATTCCGGGATCCGCCAGCCGGAACTGATAGATGGACTGCTTGACGTCGCCCACCATGAAGCAGTTCTGCCGTTTTCCCGTCAGCGCCGTGAAAATGGCATCCTGCACGGCGTTGGAGTCCTGATATTCATCCACCATGATTTCCCGGAACCGGCTGCCGATCTCGGCGGCCGCCGCCGTGGGGCCGGAACGGCTTTTCCCCAGAAGCAAATCCAGCGTCAAATGTTCCAGATCGCCGAAATCCAGCACCCGACGGGCGCGTTTTGCCCGGTCGTATTCCTTTCCGAACCGCCGGACCAGCGCCACCACGCCCCGAACCGACGATGCGGTTTGGGACATGTCCTCCAGAATCCGGGCGCTGTCGTCGGTGAATGCTTTCAGCCGCTTCTCCAGACCTTTCTTACAGGCCGCGCGGACGGCTTTGATCCGCTCTGCCAGCTCCGGGTCGGCGCATTTCTTGGGGAAGGTCAGTCTTCCGTAGTCAATTTCCTTCCGGCGGAGGATCTCGTCCCAGGCGGTGCCGCCGCGCAGGGATTCCAACTGATACACCGTATCCCGCAGCAGCGCCGCAGGCTTTTCCATGCCGTCCGACCGGGCGGCTGCCTCGGCGCATCGCCTCATGGCGTCCAGCTGCAAATCCAGATAGGCGAACAGCTCCCCCATCAGATATTTGCCCCAGATGGTCTGCCCGGCGTCGGAAAGCCCCGCCGGATCCGCGTCCCGGATGCAGTTTTCCAGCCAGTCGTCGGGATCCAGATGGCACCGGGCGCTGTCGTAGACCTTCAGCAGAATCTCCGGCACCAGCCGATCATCCCGCCCCAGGCCCTGTGCGTCCACAAAGGCACGGAAATCCGGATCCTGCTGGGCATTTTCATAGGCGTCCTCCAGCATACGGGTCATCACGGCGTCCCGAAGCAGGCGGCATTCATTCTCATCCGCCACCCGAAAATCCCCGGGAATGTCCAGCAAATAGGCGTATTCCCGAAGAATATCCCCACAAAAAGCGTGAACGGTGGAGATTTTCGTCAGATACAGCCGCTGCATCTGCCGCTGAAGGTGCCTGTCCTCCGGGGTCCGGGCCAGACGCTCCGTCAGCTTGGCAGCAATCTTTCCCCGAAGCTCCGCAGCGGCGGCTTTGGTATAGGTTATCATCAGGAATTCGTCCAGATTGGCAGGATTGTCAGGATCCGTCAGGTAGCCGAGAAGCCGATCCACCAATACCTTAGTCTTTCCGGAACCGGCAGCGGCGGAAACCAGCAGCCTGCCGCCCCGGTTTCGGACGGCCAGCTCCTGCTGAGGGGTCAGTTTTTCAGCCACGGGATTCCACCTTCCTTTCGATCTCCTCCCAGAAGCGCTGGGGTGTCATTGCTTTGTAGTTTCGGCGCCCCGCTACGGACGCCTTATGGCAGACCGCGCCATAGGGGCAGAAGGCACAGGCGTCGTGGCTGGTGCCTCTGGTGTAGGGATTGGGCTCCACATTTCCCGAGGCAATCTCATCCACCATGGCGCCCACCAGGGAGAATACATACCGCTCCAGCAGCTTCATCTGCTCCCGGTCGGCAAGGTCGCCGGAAAGGGATCCGTCCTTTTTCCGGGCGCAGCTCAGCCGTTCAAAGTCCTCGCCGGGCTCCATAGCCTGCAGGACCTCCTCGTCCCGAAGCAGCAGCCCCCGGCGCTTCCATTCCTTCCGGCGGGCCTCATCGGCCTGCTCGTCGGTCAGGCAGCCGTCGGCGGTAACAATCGGCGCCCTGGCCGGAAAATACTGCACGCCGGCAGCCGCGGGATGTTCTCCCAACACTTCCTCGCCGCCCCGCTCCAGCGCGAAGAGATACAGCAGCATCTGAAGCCCCACGCCGTTGAAAACGTCGCAGTAATCGAAGTCCTTTTTACCGGTCTTGTAGTCCACCACGCGGAAATAATTCCGCCCGTTTTCCTTCCAGACGTCCACCCGATCCACAAAGCCCCGCAGAGCCGCCGGCATCTTCCCGGATGGCACCGTGATGGCCGCCATCCGGCCTTCACCGCCAAAGGGAAGCTCAAATTCCTCCGGCAGAAACCGGGATTCCTTCAGCTCCCGCCACAGTTCCTCCACCACCATCTCCAGCTCCCGCCGGTTCCGGCGGAACAGATAGGTGATCCGCCGGGAATCGATCTGGGAGAAACGCTCCCGGATGTATGCCTCCGAGAAAGAGAGGGCAATTTCCAGCGTTTCCTCCAAAGATACCTCCCGGAAGCCTCCCCGCTCCATCACCGTGCGGGCAGTATACTCCAGCACGGCGTGGACATAAGTGCCGAACTCCGCCGGATCCACGTCGGCTTCCTTTCGCTCCTTTGCCCGCATTCCGTATTTCAGGAAATAGGACAGCCGGCACTCCGCCTGACGGTCGATCTGGGAGGCGGACAGGTTCAATCGGCTGCCGTAGAGCCTGCGGATATTCTCCGGGCCGATGGCTCCAAGGGTGAAGGCCGCCCTGTCCTCCGTATCCCGATACCACCGGGATACACCCAAGGCTTCGGCAGCCTCGGCGGCTTTCCACCGGGCCAGGTATGCCCCGGCCTCCCGTTCGTCCCGCAGCGCCGCCCCAAGTGCCGGCGGTGCCGGCGTTTCGCCGCCGCACATCTGAGCCAGACGGCGGAACACATAGGAGGGCTGCCCTCCCGGACAGGAAACGGTAACCGTCTCCGAAGCCCCCCGGAACACGCCGTAGATCTCCGCGAATTCCGACTGCACGCCTTCCAGCGCGCCGCCGGTCAGAGGAACGCCCATTTCCCGCAGCGCCGACCGCTCCTGATCCGTCAGCAGTCCGGCGGAGCCTCCGTAGCCAGGCAGGGCGCCCTCACAGGCTCCCAG
>JAQXIT010000128.1 GCA_029007925.1 Bacillota bacterium
GACGGCCCCTTCCCGGAGAAAAACTCCGGCATGAACAGGCTGCCCAGGGGAATTCCGATATCAGCGGCATCCAGAGCCAGAATCTGGCCGTTGATGATGTTCAGGATATCCGTTTTCAAATGGTTGATTTCGCCGATATTCGTCTTCAATGCGGTGATGCGTCCGTTGAGATCCTTTTCAAAATAGACGATCCTGTCGTATTGAATCGTCCCGTTTTCGATCTGCCGGGAGATGGCATCATTGGTCAGGTCGGAGGTGGCATTGATGACGCTGGTTCTGGCCAGATCCTGAATGACATAGCGGTATTTGCCCCGCAATGCAAAGAAGGCAACGGTCAGAAGACAGATAACAAGAATCAGATAAAAACGAAACTTTTTTAGCTTTCTTCGCATAGCTCTCCCCTCCCGGATAGTTTATGCGAAGGAATTTAGCCTCATTACAGTTTTTTCAGATAGGCCGATGCGGTTTTGGCCATCAGCTTCTTGGTGCCGATGTCGTCAAAGGCGATCTCCAGAAGGGCATCGCCGCCCATCTTCATGACAGTGAGCACCATACCCTTTCCGAAGGCGGCATGCTGAACCATATCGCCCTGCTTCAGATCGATGACGGGCTTGGCATTCTGGGACGGCAGCATGGAGCTTTCGCTGTGATACCTGGCGGCAGCCGCATTTCGGCGGGCTTCATAACCATAGGACCGGGAACGGTCGGCGCTTACGGGAGAAACCGTCTGGGAAACACGGTAGCCGCCCTTTCTGACGATGCAGGATTCAGGGATTTCCTTCAGGAATCTGGAGGGCAAGGAGGATGTGGTGCGGCCGTAGATCATACGCTGCCTTGCATGGCTGATGGTCAGCGACTGTTTGGCTCGGGTGATGGCCACATAGCACAGGCGGCGCTCCTCCTCCATCTCTTCGCTGTCGCCGATGGAGCGCTGCCCGGGGAACAGGCCGTCCTCAAAGCCAACCAGAAACACGTGGGGAAATTCCAGGCCCTTGGCAGAGTGCATGGTCATCATGACCACGGCGTCGTCGGCTTCGTTGTATTGCTCAATGTCCGTATAGAGGGCGATTTCCTCCAGAAATCCTGCCAGGGTGGGCTCCTCGGCGTTTTCCAGATAGGAATGGATGCTGGATTTCAGCTCCCGGACGTTTTCCAGCCTGGTCTTGTTGTCCTCGGTCTGCTTGGCGGTGAGCATTTCCGCATATCCGGTTCTGCTGACAACCTCATCATAAAACTCAGGAAGGGACATGCCGTCGTCCAGCAGCTTGGCAAGGTCTTCAATGAGCGCGGAGAACTGGAGGAATTTCACAGCGGATTTTTCCAGAGGGGCATAGGAATAGGGATCGGAGATGATGGAATACAAAGGCTTCCCTTCCGCATCCGCCAATCGATCCGCCATTTCCAGCGTTTTGGGACCCAGCCCTCTGGGGGGATTGTTGATGATCCTGCGCAGCCGCAGGGTATCGGAACGGTTGTTGATGACGCACAGATAGGACAGCATATCCTTGATTTCCGCCCGGTCGAAGAAGCGGGTGCCGCCGATGACCCGGTACGGAATGCCGTTGCGCTTCAAGGCGTATTCCAATGCGTTGGACTGGGCATTGGTGCGGTAAAGGATGGCAAAATCCTTCATGCTCCCGCCCTGGGTGCCTTCCAGAATTTTTGCGGCGACGAAGTTTGCTTCGCTGCCTTCGTCCGCGGCTTCATACACCGTGATGGGATCGCCATGACCGTTGGAGGTCCAGAGCTGTTTTCCCTTACGGCCCACATTGTGGGAAATCACCGCGTTGGCGGCGTTGAGGATGGACTGGGTGGAACGGTAATTCTGTTCCAGACGGATGGTTCTGCTTCCACGGTACTGCTTTTCAAAGCTGAGGATGTTTTCGATGGTGGCGCCGCGAAAGCGGTAAATGCTCTGATCGTCATCGCCCACAACGCAGATATTTTCATACCCGCCGGCAAGCATGGAGGTGAGCAGGTACTGCATATGGGTGGTGTCCTGGTACTCATCCACCAGCACATAGCGGAATTTCCTCTGATAGTAGTGGAGAATGTCTTCATTTTGCTGGAACAGCTGAACGGTGACATAGATGAGATCGTCAAAATCCAGCGCATTGTTTTCCTTCAGCTGGGTCTGGTACTTTTCATAGGCTCTGGCAATGTATTTGGCACGGATATCTCCGGTTCGCTCCGCAGTCTGGAGCATTTGG
>JAQXIT010000129.1 GCA_029007925.1 Bacillota bacterium
TACCAGAGAAAAGCTGAACTGCGGCATGATGGTGCTGGGAGCGCTGACCTCCTGGGCGCTGGAGGGCAGTCTGGTCACCGCTGACTCCATGCGAGCCCGGGGCTACGGCGCGGGCAGGCGGAGCAGCTTCCGGATCCACCGGATGAAAGCGGCGGACTGGAGCCTCCTGACCTTGATGCTGTGCCTCATCGGCACCGTCATCTGCTTCGCCGCCTGCGGCAGTACCAGGGCATCCTTCACGCCGGTATGGGACATCGCGCCAGTATCCGGCGTTCGTGTCTGGGGGTTGGCTGCCTACGGTGCTTATCTTCTGATTCCTACGGTATTCCATTGCAAGGAGGCTATTCAATGGCACATTTCGAGATCCAAAATCTGAGCTTCTCCTACGCGGCAGCCAGGGATAAAAAAGCTCTGGATAATGTAAATCTTGCCGTGAACAGGGGAGAGTATGTGGTGCTGTGCGGGAAATCCGGCAGCGGCAAGACCACCCTCCTGCGGCACCTGAAAACCGTCCTGACCCCTCACGGTAAGCGCAGCGGCCGGATCCTGCTGGACGGCGTGCCTCTTGAGGATGTCAGTCCCCGGGATCAGGCGGCGAAGGTCGGCTATGTGATGCAGAATCCGGACGATCAGATCGTCACCGACAAGGTCTGGCACGAGCTGGCCTTCGGGCTGGAAAGTCTGGGCTGCGACCAGAAAACCATGCGCTCCCGGGTGGCGGAAATGGCCTGCTATTTCGGCATTCAGGACTGGTTCCACCGGGATGTGGCAAACCTTTCCGGCGGCCAGAAGCAGCTTCTGAATCTGGCTTCCATCATGGCCATGCAGCCGGAGGTTCTGATTCTGGATGAGCCAACCAGCCAGCTTGACCCCATCGCGGCATCGGACTTTCTGAACACCGTGCGTAAGATCAATCTGGAGCTTGGCACCACGGTGATACTCACGGAGCATCGTCTGGAGGATATTTTTCCCTATGCCGACCGGGCGGTGGTCATGGATCAGGGCAGAATCCTGGCCGATGACACCCCCCGCCGTATCGGAAAGCTGTTGTTTGCGGAAAAGAACGATATGTTTTCGGCTATGCCCACCCCGGTTCGGCTGTTCTGCGGTGTCGGCGGAGAAGGGGAGTGCCCGCTGACGGTGCGGGAGGGCCGCAACTGGCTGAGCGGCGCCTTTCCGGAGACGCCGGAGGTCACCGCATTGCCCGCCGAACCGCCGGCGGAGGAGATTGCCGACCCTGCCCTGTCTCTGAAGGAGCTGTGGTTCCGCTATGAGAAGGACAGCCCGGATGTCCTCCGGGGCGTCAGCGCGGAGGTGCCGGCGGGAAGCCTGTTTGCCATCGTCGGCGGCAACGGCGCCGGAAAATCCACGACGCTGAAGGCCATATGCGGCATTTGCCGTCCATACCGGGGAAAAATCCGGATTTTCGGCAAGCCGGCGGAGAAGTACAAATCCGGGGAGCTGTTTCATAATTGCCTTGCCATGCTTCCTCAGGATCCCAAGAGCCTGTTCGTGAAGAAAACCGTCCGGGAAGAGCTGGCGGAAATGACCGGCGACCGGGAGCAAATCGCTCAGGTCGCCGCCGAATGCGAAATTGAGCACCTGCTGGACAGCCACCCCTACGACCTGTCCGGCGGCGAACAGCAGCGGGCAGCGCTGGCAAAGGTATTGCTGACCCAGCCGCGGCTCCTGCTGCTGGACGAGCCCACCAAGGGCATCGACTGCTTCTTCAAGGAAAAACTGGCGGGGATTTTGTCGAAGCTGAAACGGCAGGGGATGACCATTGTCATGGTTTCCCATGATGTGGAGTTCTGCGCCCAGTACGCGGATCTGGTGAGTATGTTCTTCGACGGCCAGATCCTGACCACCGACACGCCCCGGCGATTCTTCGGTGCCAACAGCTTCTACACCACCGCCGCCAACCGGATGAGCCGCCATATCTTCCAAAACGCGGTGACCGCCGCGGACGTGGCGGAGCTGTACAGGATCAATCAGGAGGCGGAAACATGAAAAAATCCCATATCGCCACACTGCTGGTGTTTTTTGTGCTGATTCCGCTGACATTGTTTCTGGGAACCCGGCTTTCGGGCCGCAGCTATTACCTCACCGGTACCCTCATCATCATGGAGCTGATGATCCCGTTTTTTATGGCATTCGAGGGCAGAAAGCCCCAGGCAAGAGAACTGGTGATTATTGCCGTGCTGTGCGCGCTGGCAGTGGCCGGACGGGTGGCGATCCCTATCCCAAATTTCAAAGCCATTTTCGCCATCATCATGCTCTCCGGCATAGCCTTCGGCCCCGAAACGGGATTTATGGTAGGCGCCGTGTCGGCGCTTGCCAGCAATTTCTTTGTGAGTCAGGGCCCTTTCACGCCGTGGCAGATGATGGCCTACGGCGC
Source organism: Bacillota bacterium (assembly GCA_029007925.1). Lineage (GTDB taxonomy): Bacteria > Bacillota > Clostridia > Oscillospirales > Oscillospiraceae > Faecousia. The sequence goes on from JAQXIT010000129.1 coordinate 2,399, forward strand.
CGGTGGTATGCTGGCAGGATTTGCCTTCCAAAAGGGACGGCTGCCTGTAAAGCCCTGGTGTCTGGCAATTTTCGGCTTCTTTGCCGTCATGCTCTGGGTCGGCCCGCTGCTGGATGTGTGCGCCCTGTTCCTGACACCCATGACCTATACCCTCCATTCGGTGGTCGGTATCTTTATATCCGGCGCTGCGGTGAATATTCTCCAGGCCTGCAGTACGGTGCTGGTCATGCTGCTCTTCGGAAAGCCCTTACTGGACAAGCTGGATCGGATCAAGGTCAAGTACGGTATGCTGGAGGCGGACGATGGGGTTTGAGCGCTGCCATCCGGCGGTGAACTTCCTGTTTTTTACGGCGGTGATTGCGGGGGCGGCGCTGTTCCGGCATCCGGTTTTCCTGCTGATCGGATTTTGCTGCGCCTTTGCCTACGCTGCCAAGCGGGGCGGCGGACGGGCGGCGGCGCGGCAGCTGATTTTATTGCCGCTGATCGTCGTTTTTGCCCTGTATTACGGAACCTTCACCCATTTTGGCGTGACGGTGCTGGGGAAGAATTTCGCGGGCAACGCGCTGACGCTGGAAAGTCTTGTCTACGGCGTCGTGCTGGGCACAACGGCGGCCGCCGTGATCCTATGGTTTTCCTGTGTCCACAGCGTGATTACTGCGGACAAGGTGGTGTACCTGCTGGGCAGGGTCAGTCCCCGATTGTCCCTGTTTCTGGCAATCCTGCTGCGGATGGTACCGGGAATCCGCAGTCAAGCCGGCAGAATCAGCACGGCGCAAAAGGGAATCGGACAGGGCTTGAATCAGGGAAGCCCCATCCGCCGGCTCCGAAACGCCATCCGTATTTTTTCCATGTTGATTACCTGGACGGTGGACGCCCTGACCGCCGCTTCCGACGCCATGGCCTGCCGGGGCGGTACCCTCCGGGGACGCACGGCTTTTTCCGTCTATCGCTTTGACAACCGGGATCGGGCTTTCGTGATCGGTATGTTTACCTGCCTGACCTTTACCGCAATGGCGGTAATGCTTCGGCAGACGGAGGCGATCTATGACCCCGGAATCCGGATTCCGCCGATCACCGCCATGTCTTGGCTATTCTTTTTCGGTTATGCCGCTCTGTGCCTGATGCCGCTGGCTCTGGAGCTGTGGACGGAGTACCGATTCCGAAAGGCAAGGAATGCACTATGAATCCAAAACAACTTTACATCTCCACCGTCGCCTCCGATGCGGCACAGACCGCCCGAGCCTGGGGCCTTGGCGTGGAAATAGCCGAATACTGTACGGCTTCCCGGATGGACGACGGCTTCCGGGAAACCGATGCCGCCCTCCGGGAAACGCTGGAGGGAATTCCCAACCGGATTTTTCACGCCCCCTTCAATGAGCTGTTCCCCTGTGCCATCGATCCCCAGGCCCGGGAGCTGGCGGCTTATCGCTATTGGCAGGCCATCCATCTTGCCAAAAGCTATGGCGCGGAGAAAATCGTCATTCACGGGGGCTATATCCCAAAGGTATACTTTCCCCAGTGGTATACGGAGCAGTCAGTGCTGTTCTGGCAGGAATTTTTGCAGGAGGATCCCGGGATCCCCATCGTTCTGGAAAACGTCATGGAGGAAGCGCCTGAGCTGCTGACGGAGATTCTTCGTCAGGTGGATCACCCCAATCTTCGGATGTGTCTGGATGTGGGGCACGGAAATGTCTGCTCGCAAATACCGGTGATTCAGTGGCTGGAGCGCTGCGCGCCCTGGATCAGCCACTTCCACATCCACAACAACGACGGCGCATGGGATACCCACAGCGCCGTGGATCAGGGGAAAATCCCCATGCGGGAACTGCTGAACCGGGCGGAAATTCTCTGCCCGGAGGCGACTTTTACGCTGGAAGTGACACAGGCAATGCCCTCCGTCCGCTGGCTATTGGAGGAATGAAAAATGGAATTGCAGAGTTTTGCCCAATGTGTCTCACCGCTGCAGGAAAGTGCCATGGCGGCGGCCAGAGCCCGGCAGGCGCAGCTGGCCAAGCCTCCCGGAAGTCTCGGCAGGCTGGAGGAGCTTTCCGTACAGCTTGCTGGCATTACCGGAAATGTGCATAATCACATGGATCGGAAGCACCTTCTGGTGTTCGCCGCGGACAACGGCGTCATCGCGGAAGGGGTTTCCAGCTCCCCTCAGTCGGTGACTCTGATGCAGACCGTCAATCTGACCCGGGCGAAAACCGGCGCGTCGGTGCTGGTGAAGCATTTCGGCGGAAAGATCACCGTCTGTGATGTGGGTGTCAATGCCGACATCCGGGACGGTGCCGTATTGAACCGAAAGATCGCTTACGGCACCGCCAATATGGCCAAAGGCCCTGCCATGACGAGAGCGCAGGCGCTTCAGGCCATTCAGACTGGCATGGAGCTGGCGCGGAATACCCAGGCGGATGTGATTGGCATCGGCGAGATGGGCATCGGCAACACCACCACCTCCTCCGCCGTTCTGGCGGTTCTGCTGGATGTGGAACCGGAAACCGTGACCGGACGGGGCGGCGGACTCACCGACGAGAGCTTCCGGAAGAAGAAAGAAGTGATCCGGCAGGCCATCGCCTGCAACCGTCCGGACAAAAATGACGTGATCGACGTGCTTTCCAAGGTGGGCGGCTTTGACATTGCCGCCATGTGCGGCGCGTTTCTTGGCGCGGCATCCACCCATCGTCCGGTGGTCATCGACGGCTTTATTTCCGCGGTGGCCGCCCTTTGCGCCGTGCGGCTCTGCCCGAATGTTCAGGGATACCTGATTCCCAGCCATGCCTCCTATGAGATCGGCTATCGGCTGGCCATGGACGCCATGGGGCTGAAGCCTCTGTTCCTGCTGGGAATGCGTCTGGGGGAGGGCAGCGGCTGCCCGCTGGCTTTCGAGGTGCTGAGCGCCGCCTGCGCGATTATCAATGACATGGCCACCTTCGATCAGGCAGGCATCGACGACGGCTATTTGGACGGGATCCGGCAGGGAGACAAATTCTCCGTGGAGGGTGCCCAATGACTTGCTTTCTGTCCGGCGGCGCGAAAAACGGAAAATCCACCCTGGCGCAAAATCTGGCGGTGGCGCTGTCCGGGGAAGGGAAACGCTACTATGTGGCCACCATGATCCCCGTGGACGAGGAGGATCGGGAACGGATCCGCAGGCATATCGCCGATCGGGCCGGATTGGGATTTGAAACGCTGGAATGCGGGCGGGACATTCTCGCCTGTCTGAATGGTGCCGACCTGAACGGAACCTTTCTGATTGACAGCGCAACGGCGCTGCTGCAGAACGCCCTTTTCCCGGCGGAAAAGGGCTATCGGATGGATCCTGACGCCGCGAGGAAATGCGGGGATGACCTGATTGCGTTTGTGGGGCGGGTTCACAATGCGGTAGTGGTCAGTGATTATCTCTATTCCGACGCTGCGCGCTACGATGTAGCTACGGAAACCTACCGCAGATGTCTGGCGGATATCGACCGGTCACTGGCACGGGCCTGTGACACCGTGATTGAGGTCTCTGCCGGCAACAATATCGTGCATAAGGGGGTGCTGCCCATATGAAAACCTTTCTGCATGCTTTTGCCATGTGCCAGAGTATGTTCTGCGCCATTCCCTGTCCGTGGAAGGTGTGGGACGAGAAGGCCAGACCGCTGATGCTGCCCGTTCTTCCCGTTGTCGGTCTGGAGATCGGGGCGCTGTGGGCGGTGCTGGCGTGGCTTGTCCGATGGTGGAACCTGCCGCCGCTCCTCGGAGGACTGGCGCTGTGCGTGTTTCCTTATCTGGCCACCGGGTTTCTTCATCTGGACGGGTTCATGGACGTGACCGACGCCGTGAAATCCTGCCGGGATCTGGAAAAACGCCGGGCCATTCTGAAGGATTCCCATGTGGGCTCTTTTGCCGTGATCGGCGTGGGGATCCTTCTGCTGACGCAGTTTGCCCTCTTTGCTTCCGCAACGGAGGAGGCGGATCTTCGGATTCTGATCTTTCTGCCGGCAGTGAGCCGGTGCTGCTCGGCACTGGCGGTGACGGTACTGAAGCCCATGTCCACCAGCCAGTACGCGGATCAGAGAAAGCCCAAATCCCATATTGCCGTTCTGACCGTTCTGGCGTGCGTGCTGACCGCCGCCGGGTTCCTGCTCTGCGGGAAATACGGCTTCGTCCTCATCGGGTGCCTGGCGGGATACGCGCTGGCCCTGGGACGTGGATACCGGTCTCTTGAGGGGATGAACGGCGACATTGCCGGTTACGCGCTGACCCTTGGGGAGCTGTGCGGCGTGGCCGTATACGCTCTGTTAGGAGGAATATCATGATACTGGTGATCGGAGGCGCCTATCAGGGAAAGCTGGACTTCGCGAAAGAAGCTTTCGGGGTCAAATCCGTTTTTTCCTGCGCAGGTGCGGAAATTGACTTTTCCAAAGAATGCGTGGATCATATTGAGGAATTTACGCTGGCCTGTATCCGGGAGAATGTCGATCCCATCGCCTATTTCCGGGAGCGGAAGGAGCTGTGGAAAGACAGCATCCTGATCTGTCAGGATATTTTCTGCGGCGTGGTGCCTTTGGGCTCGGACATGCGGGCGTGGCGGCAGACCACCGGAAGGCTGTGCCAATACCTGAGCGGGGAAGCGGAACGTGTCAGCCGCATTTTCTGCGGATTGGAGCAGAGGCTGAAATGACGTTATATTTGATACGTCACGGCAAAACCGAAGCCAACGAACGCCATCTCTACTGCGGCAGCACCGATCTGACTCTTTCTCCTGCCGGGGAAGCGGAGCTGCGGACGCTGCGCTATGGTTTTCCGTCCGCCCGCTATCTGACCAGCGGGAAAAAACGGACGGAGCAGACCCTTTGCCTTCTGTTTGGCCATGTCCCCCACGGGGTGGATCCCCGGTTCCGGGAAGTGGATTTCGGCGACTTTGAAATGCGGAGCTATGAAGAACTGAAGGACACGCCCGCCTATCAGGCGTGGATTTCCGGGGACAATGAGGCCAATGTGCCGCCAAACGGAGAAAGCGGCATACAGATGAAGCAACGGGTGCTGGAGGCCTTCCGGGAAATCCGGGAGGACACCGTGCTGATTACCCATGGCGGCGTCATTGCCGCCATCATGGAGAGCCTGTTCCCGGAAGAGCGGAAAAACAGATACCAATGGCAGCCCAAACCCGGTCACGGCTACGCCGTCACCGACGGCACCTACCGTACCGTTCCGTAAAAAAAGAACGCCTCATTTTCCCAAGCGGGAAAATGAGGCGTTCTTGGCAGGGGAGAATCAGTCAAAGTTCAGGCTGTTGATAACCTTGGAGCCGTCGGGGAGAATGACGGACAGGACGCAGCCCTTGTAGCCTTTGCTGTTCCAGTCGCAGGGAGCGTATTCCACGGTGACTTCCTGACCTTCAAAGTCCTTCAGGAAGCCGTACTGGTTTGCGCTGGAGCAGTAGAGAATGCGCTCGATATCGCCATCCACCAGGTAGATGTTCTTGTAGTACTTGGTTTCGACGATCTTGACCGTTCCTTTGAGAACGTAAACTTCGGTGGTGTGATCCACAGAGTTGTCCAGGTTGTTGATATCGGCCAGCGTCTTACCGGTGATGAAGGTCTTGATGGAGTAGGCGTGCTTGCCGTAGTTGTTGGTAACCACGGTGGCGCCGCTGATCAGGGTCTGACCGAAATAGCCGGAGCCGTCAATGACTTTGTGGGTGCGGATGCCTTTGAGAACCACCTCGTTGCCGATCTGAAGTGTGGCCAGAGTGTCCTTATCGGTGAGAACGGCGATGACACCGGTATCATCGATCAGGTAGAAGCCGCTCTGATTGACCAGAGAGGGGCCCACAACACCCTTGACGGTGACTTCGGAATCCACGGCTGCTCCGATGGCGTCGGCGACGGTGGGATAGGAAACGGCCTGCTGGGTGATGGTAACGGAAATGGTCACCTTTTCGGAGTATTCCTTGCCGTTGTAGGAGCCCTTGACGGTGACAGTGGCCGTGCCGGTCTTTTTGCAGTTCATCACATTGCCGTCAATGGAGATGATGGAGGGATCGCTGGAGGAATAGCTCAGCTTGGCATCCCGGAAGTCCAAAAGATCCGAGGAGACGCTGGTCAGAAGCTCCAGCGCGGGATTGCCTGTGTAGGAGGACAGGAACTGGCCGATGCCGTAATACTTGACGACATGCTGAGCCACATTGACGGAGGCGGGATCGAAGCCCTCGTCGATGACTGCCACGGGCAGGAAGCGGTAGACGCAATCGGAGGTGGTGGACTTGGCGTTCAGAACGGTGAGGTATACGGTGCAGATCTTGCCGTCAAAGGCATCCAGCCAGCCGAAATCTCCGCCGTTGCACTGGGTGTAGACATAGGAGCCGGTTTCACCGTCCAGATCATCGATGTAGTAATTGGTAAAGCCGTTGCCGGGTACCTTGGAGACCAAGGCGTTGACCTTGAAGATGGTGGTGGTGATATCCTGAGAGACGGGGGTGTCCAGAATCTCCTTGACGGTGCTTTCCGGGATCCAGCGCTTGTCAAACTCGTTGTCGGTCTTGCCGTCGTTTTCCAGAAGCACGGCACTTTCCAACTGGTTGCAGCCCTTATAGCCGAATTTGGCGGCATTGCTGCTCTCGGAGTCCAGAATCCAATAGGTCTTGGAGGCCAGAATGGTGATCCGGTTGCCGACCTTGACTCTGCCGGCCAGATCGGAATCGTATACATAGATGGAGTTGGTTTCGTCCACCAGAATCAGACCGGCGGGGATCTGACCGTTGGCATAGGTGATTCTGGCCACAACGCCGTCCACCTTTACCGCAGTTCCCACAGCAGCGTCTCTGGCGGCGGCGATGGTCATATCGGTGTAGTCGGACTGATCGACGTCAATTACGGCGGGGGTGAAGGAAATCAGCCGGGCGTTGTGAATCTCGATCTTACCCTGGAAATTCTTGATGGTGCACCACAGAAGGACTTCGTCGTTCTTGAAAGGCTTTTCCGTCATTTCGGCATAACCGATGGAACCGTCCTCACTGTAGGTGCCGTAGACATAGACGGAACCGGTATCATCCTGAACCGTCATGGCGCCGTAGTTGGCGTTGTCAATGGAAACCACGGTGGCGCGGATGTAATACCGGTCGGTGGTCTCCTCGCCGTCCTCCAGCTTCATGGCCAGAATGTCCGCAACGGAGGTTATCTCATATTGGGGCTCCGTAGGATCGGCAGTAGGTTCTGTGGTAGGTTCAGTGGTGGGGTCGGAACCGGTACTGTCCGGGACGGAGCTCTCGCCGGGATCCTTCCCGGAGCAGGCCGCCAGCAGCCCCATAACCAGCGCCAGCGCCAGGAGCAATGCGATCAGTTTTCTCATTTCATTCACCCTTGGTATTCATTTTTGGCAATCCGAAATTACCATTATTCAGCATACCATATTTTTTCCCCAAATGCAACATAAATCCCCGTAAAATGATGCGGATGGATAAAATCCGCGGTCGGATTTCCCTTGACATCCCAGAGCGCAAATGTTATAATCATGTTACAAACTGATGTTTTTAGCGGCAGGTGAGCAGAAATGGGCAATCTTCGGCAAACGCGGATGCAGGCGTATATTGAGACGCACCACGATGTGACGATCCGTGAGCTTCAGGCGTTGTTCCCGGAGGTGTCTCTGATGACCATCCATCGGGACCTGGATGCGCTGGAAGCCGACGGCATCATCGTCAAGGTGCGGGGCGGCGCCCGGTCGGTGCGCCACAGCGGCGATCTCAGCTTTGACGTGCGCTTGCAGGAGAATAATGCCGGCAAGCTGCTCATTGCCCAGAAGGCGCTGAAACTGGTCCGGCGGGGAAGCTCCGTGTTCCTCGACGCGGGTACCACCGGCTTGGTGCTGGCCAGAAGTCTGCCGGATATGGCGCTGAACGTCTTTACCACCGGCCCCAATATCGCGGTGGAGCTGTGTCGGCTGCCAAATGTGAACATTACCCTGTGCTGCGGCACCGTAAACCGGAAAAATATTGCCGTTTCCGGACAAAACACCCTGCAGATGCTGTCCGGGATCAATATCGATCTGGCGCTGATCGGCGTCTCCGGATGCTCCGCAGAGGCCGGCTTCACCTGCGGCACCGAGGGCGACCGGATGGTGAAAGGCGAGGTCATCCGAAAAGCCCGCACCAGCGTTGCCCTGTGCGACAGAACCAAATTCAGCCGTCTGATGCCTTATACCTTCGCTTGCCTTTCGGACGTGGATTATCTGATCTCCGACGGCCCCGTTCCCGATCCGGTTCTTCGGGAAGCGGAGCGCGCCGGCGTGACGGTACTTTGACGGAAAGGGGAGTGGGAGGTACTTTTTTGCGGTTTGGGCAAAATACCTATTGACGGAAATGTTATAAAATGTTATAAATAACACAAAGCAACAAAATAAAGGAGGAACAATACATATGGCAACCGCAGTAATCATGCCCAAGGCGGGCATTACCGTGGAAAGCTGCATCATCGGCGAGTGGCTGAAAAAGGTGGGCGACCATGTCAACGTGGGCGACGTCCTTTTCACCTACGAAACCGATAAGGCCAGCTTCGAATGCGAATCCACCGCCGAGGGCGAACTGTTGGAGATCTTCTATGGCGAAGGCGACGAGGTGCCCTGCCTCGTGAACGTCTGCGCCGTCGGCACCAAGGGCGAGGACTGCTCCGCGCTCCGGGGCGGAAGTGCTTCCGCCGAAGCCGAAGTTCCCGCTGCACCTGACGCCGCCCCCGCCGCTCCTGCTGCCGTGGCATGCAATACCAGGGCGCAGGCCGTCATCATGCCCAAGGCCGGCATCACCGTGGAGAGCTGCATCATCGGTGAGTGGCTGAAGCAGGTGGGTGATCCCGTTAAGATCGGCGACATCCTCTTTACCTACGAAACCGATAAGGCCAGCTTCGAGTGCGAATCCACCGCCGAAGGCGAGCTGCTGGCCATCTTCCACGGCGAGGGCGATGAGGTTCCCTGCCTGGAGAGCGTATGCGCCGTCGGCCCCCATGGCGAGCCCACCGATTGCCTGCGTCCCGGCGCTGAGGTTCCGGTCGCTGCCGCCGAGCCTGCCGCAGCCACCGAAGTTCCCGCTGCCGCCGCTGCCGAGGAGCCCGCTGCCGCCGTTGCCGGCGCTCCCGTGTCTCCCAGAGCCGCCAAGCTGGCCAAGAGCGCCGGTGTGGATGCCTCTCTTGCCGTCGGTACCGGCCCCAATGGCCGTATCATCGAGCGGGATGTCCGCAAGCTGATCGCCGAAGGCGTTCCCGCCGCGCCCAAGGCAGCTGCCGCTGCCCCCGCCGCTCCCGAAGCGGAGTACGAGGACGTCAAGTTCAGCGGAATCCGCCGCGCCATCAGCAAGTCCATGCACACCAGCCTGTCCACCATGGCGCAGCTCACCCACAACGTGTCCTTCGATGCCACTGCCATCCTGAATTACCGCAAGGCTCTGAAGGCCGCCGGCGGCGACTACGCGGGCATCACCATCGGCGACATCCTGCTCTTTGCCGTGTCCCGCACCATCCTTGCTCATCCCGACCTGAACGCCAATATGCTGGACGACAACAGCATCCGCCGCTTCCGTCATGTCAACCTGGGTGTTGCCGTGGATACGCCCAGAGGCCTGATGGTTCCCACCATTGTCCACGCCGACGAAAAGAGCCTGCTGGAGATTTCCCGTGAGGTCAAGGCGCTGGCGGCCGAGTGCCGTGAGGGCGGCATCAGCCCCGACAAGCTCTCCGGCGGCAGCTTCACCGTCACCAATCTGGGTTCCTTCGGTGTGGAGAGCTTCACACCCGTCATCAATCCTCCGCAGACCGGCATTCTGGGCGTTTGCGGCACCATCGATCGGGTTCGCAAAGCCCCCGACGGCTCCATCGGAATCTATCCCGCCATGGGCCTCAGCCTGACCTACGATCACCGCGCTGTGGACGGCACTCCCGCTTCCCGCTTCCTGCAGGAGCTGTGCCGGAATCTGGAGCAGTTCACCACGCTGCTGGCTAAGTAAGGAGGAGAAATACAATGCCTAAGAGTTTGTTCGTGGATCCTGCCGAAGTCAGAGCCCCCGGCAAGGTTACTTTCAACGATATTCCTGTCAACCAGTATCATAAGACGGTCTCCGAGGAGCTGGCCTCCGGTAAGTACACCAAGGAAGACCTGATCCGGATCTTCCGGGATATGACCATCCTGCGTGAGTTCGAGACCATGCTGAACCTGATTAAGACCCAGGGCGGCTACAATGGCATCGATCACACTTATCCCGGCCCCGCCCACCTGTCCACCGGTCAGGAAGCTGCCTGCGTCGGTCAGGCCTACCTGCTGGATGAGAACGACTTCGCCTTTGGTTCCCACCGGAGCCACTCCGAGATTCTGGCCAAGGCCCTGTCCACCATCAACAAGATGAGCGATGAGCGCCTGATGGGCGTCATGGAGAACTTCCTGGACGGCAAGTGCCTGCGTTCCACCCAGAAGCTGGGCGAAACCAAGGATGTCAAGGAACTGGCTATCCGCTTCATCCTGTACGGCACCCTCAGTGAGATCTTCGCCCGGGAGACCGGCTTCCATATGGGCATGGGCGGCTCCATGCACGCCTTCTTCCTGCCCTTCGGCATTTACCCCAACAACGCCATCGTGGGCGGTTCCGGCACCATTTCCACCGGCGCCGCGCTGTTTAAGAAGGTCAATGACAAGCAGGGCATCGTCGTGTGCAACGTGGGCGATGCCGCCATGTCCCGGGGCCCCGTGTGGGAAGCGCTGAACTTCTCCGCCATGGATCAGTACAAGACCCTGTGGGAGAGCCACAAGGACGGCATGCCCATCCTGTACAATATCTTCAATAACTCCTACGGCATGGGTGACCAGACCCGGGGTGAGACCATGGGTCAGGGCAATATGTCACGGATCGCCTCCGGCGTCAGCCCCACCCAGTTCTATGCCGAGACCGTGGACGGCTACAATCCTCTGGCGGTCATCGACGCCATGGAGCGCAAGCTGGAGCTGCTGCGTGCCGGCAAGGGCCCCGTCATGCTGGAAACCATCACCTACCGCTTCTCCGGCCACTCCGTGTCCGACCAGAACGCCTACCGCACCAAGGAAGAGATCGACGCCTGGAAGGAAGTGGATCCCATCCTGACCTATCCCGCCGAGCTGGTGAAGGCCGGTGTCATGACTCAGGAAGAGGTGGACGCCATCCTGGCCGAAACAAAGGAGCGCATGACCATGATCTGCAGAGCCGCTGCCGATCCCGCCATCAGCCCCTACGCAGATTTTGAGAAGGATCCCGCCGTGGTGGAACGGCTGATGTTCTCCAACCAGAAGGTGGATAAGTTCGACGATCGCGAGCCCGAGTACACCGTTCCCAAGGAAGAAGCCGAAGGCTACAAGAAGATCAAGAGCAAGGAGCGCAGCCCCATCGGCGCCGACGGCAAGCCCGTCTCCAAGATGAAGCTGTTCAACCTCCGGGATGCCATCAGTGAGGTTATCTGGGATCGGTTCTACGAGGATCCCACCCTGATCGCCTACGGCGAGGACTGCCGTGACTGGGGCGGCGCCTTCGCGGTCTATCGCGGCATGATGGATGCTCTGCCTCACTGCCGTCTGTTCAACTCCAACCTGGCCGAGGGTGCCATCGTGGGCACCGCCGTTGGCTACGCTCTGTCCGGCGGCCGCGCACTGGTGGAGCTGATGTACGCCGACTTCATCGGCTGCGCCGGTGATGAGATCTTCAATCAGATGTCCAAGTGGCAGGCCATGTCCGCCGGTATCCTGAAGATGCCGCTGGTTCTGCGTGTTTCCGTGGGCTCCAAGTACGGCGCTCAGCACTCTCAGGACTGGACGTCCCTGTGTGCCCATATCCCCGGCCTGAAGGTTTGCTTCCCCGCCACTCCCTGGGAGGCCAAGGGCCTGATGGAGTCCGCCCTGCGGGGCACCGATCCCGTGGTGTTCTTCGAGAGCCAGAGAATCTACGACGTGGGCGAGCAGTTCCACGAGGGCGGCGTCCCCGCCGAGCGCTACGAGATCGAGATCGGCGATACCAACAAGGTTCGTGACGGCAAGGATCTGACCATCCTCACCATCGGCGCTGCTCTGTACCGGGCCATGGATGCCGCCAAGACCCTCAGCGAGAAGTACGGCATGGAAGCCGACGTCATCAACATCCACTCCCTGTCACCGCTGGACTACACCAAGATCGTGGAGTCCGTCCGCAAGACCGGCAAGGTGGTTCTGGTTTCGGATGCCTGCGCCCGGGGTTCCTTCCTCAACGATGTGGCACGGAACATCACCGAGCTGTGCTTCGACGATCTGGACGCGCCTCCCGTGGTGGTTGGCGCCCGGAACTGGATCACGCCTCCCTTCGAGTTTGACGCGTACTTCTTCCCCCAGGCAAGCTGGGTGTTGGATGCCATCAACGAGAAGCTGGTGCCGCTGCCCGGCTACGAGCCTGTCACCTCCTGCGATGAAGCGGAGCAGATCCGCCGCGCCAAAGAGGGCGTGTAATCCCCATAACACCCGAAAGCACCGCCCACCCGGGGGCGGTGCTTTTTTGCTGGGAAAAAACAGTTGCTATTTCCCGAAAAGAGGCTTATAATGGAGGCAATCCTTCGGAAAGAGGTGTCATTATGACCCAGAACAAAAAATGGAATCTGACCATGCTGTGTGACTTCTACGAGCTGACCATGGGCAACGGCTATCTCCAGAGCGGCCATCAGGATCGCATCTGCTATTTCGACCTGTTTTTCCGCAAATGCCCCGACGGTGGCGGATTTGCCATTGCCGCCGGTCTGGAACAGATCATTCAATACATTCTGGATCTCCATTTTGATCCGGAAGATATCGAATATCTGCGGGGACGGAAGCTGTTTTCCGAGGAATTCCTGAAGTATCTGGAGAATTTCCGTTTCTCCGGCGACATCTGGGCGGTGCCGGAAGGAACGCCGGTGTTCCCCCAGGAGCCCATCATCACTGTGCGGGCGCCTGCCATCGAGGCGCAGCTTGTGGAGACCTTCCTGCTGCTGAGCATCAACCACCAGAGCCTCATCGCCACCAAGGCCAACCGTGTGGTTCGGGCAGCGGAGGGCAGAACCGTGCTGGAATTCGGCTCACGCCGGGCGCAAGGCTCCGACGCGGCTATTCTGGGCGCCAGAGCGGCCTATATCGGCGGCTGCCACGGCACCGCCTGCACCATTTCCGACCAGCTCTACGGCGTCCGCGCCGGCGGCACCATGGCTCACGCCTGGGTTCAGATGTTCGACAGCGAGTATGAGGCGTTCAAAGCCTACTGCGAGATCTATCCCGACAACGCGACCCTGCTGGTGGATACCTACAACACCCTGAAATCCGGCGTTCCCAACGCCATCCGGGTATTCAACGAGGTGCTGAAGCCCAAGGGAATTACCAAATGCGGCATTCGTCTGGACTCCGGCGACATGGCTTATCTGACCCGGGTTGCCAGAAAGATGCTGGATGACGCCGGCTGGACGGAGTGCAAGATTTCCGTGTCCAACTCGCTGGACGAATATATCATTCAGGACATCCTGCGGCAGGGCGCCTGCATTGATATGTTCGGCGTCGGTGAGCGGCTGATTACCGCCAGAAGCGAACCGGTGTTCGGCGGCGTGTACAAGCTGGCGGCGGTGGAGCAGGAGGACGGCACCATCGTTCCCAAGATCAAGATTTCCGAGAACGTGGGCAAGATCACCAACCCCCATTTCAAGAAGCTGTACCGCTTCTACGGCAACGATACCGGTAAGGCCATTGCCGACTATATCTGCGTTCACGACGAAACCGTGGACGACAGCAAGGATCTGGAAATCTTCGATCCGGAAGCCACCTGGAAAACCAAGACGGTGTACAATTTCACCGCCAAGGAACTACAGGTTCCCATTTTTGTCAAGGGCGAGCTGGTGTACCAGTGTCCCACGCTGGAGCAGATCCGTACCTACTGCCTGGAGCAGGTGGACACACTGTGGGATGAGGTCAAGCGCTTCGACAATCCCCATAACTATTATGTGGATCTGTCCCAGAAGCTGTGGGATATCAAGTACGGCCTCCTGAAGCACAATGGCAAGGCCTAATCCCGCGGCGGATATCGCACTGGGCGGTGTTCTGGCCGCTATGGCGGTGGCTATCGAGTGTATGGGTACCCTGATCCCGGTGGCCACGTTCATCTGTCCCATGCTGTGTATGCTTCTGCTGGCCATTGTGGTTCGCAGAAGCGGAAACCGGATCGGCTGGGCATGGTACGGCGCGGTGGCAATCCTCGGAGCCCTTCTGGCGCCGGATAAGGAAGCGGCAGCAGTATTCCTCTTCCTGGGATACTATCCCATTCTGAAGCCGAAGATGGACAATCTGCCTCTGAAATGGCTGTGGAAAGCCCTGCTGTTCAACGCCGCCATCGTACTGATGTACTGGGTGCTGCTGCACCTGTTTGGCATGGCGGAGCTGATGGCGGAATTCGCGGAGATGGGCACGGTTCTCACACTGGTCACGCTTTTGATGGGCAATATTACCTTTTTCCTGCTGGACAGGCTTTTGGCGGTGCGGTTTCGGTTATGAGCGAAGGCAAATGGACGGTTTATATCCTCCGGTGCGGTGACGGTACCCTCTATACCGGTATCACCAACGATATGGATGCCCGCCTGGCGG
>JAQXIT010000130.1 GCA_029007925.1 Bacillota bacterium
TGATTTAGACATAGAAATTCCCCCTAAAATAGACTTTGGATATTTCCTTGGTCTACTTTAGGGGGATCATATCCTTTCCCGGCGGGCTTTTTGCGCATTTTGGATGTTCCGTCCGCGGAAAGACGGCAAATGAGATTGCCGCGCGGCGGGTTACTCCGAAAGGACGGTTCCGTCGGGGTGGAACAGGGGCAGCTTTTCCAGATAGATCAGATCCTCCCGATCCTGGGCGTCGCCCTCGGCCAGAATGGCCATCCGGCCGCAGATGATGCCGCCGGCCTTGTGCACCAGCGCCTCCAGCGCCGACAGGCTCTCGCCGGTGGAGATCACATCGTCCACGATCAGGATCCGCTTGCCCTTCATCAGGGCGGCGTCGGCACCGTCCAGATACAGATGCTGCTCCTTGGCGGTGGTGATGGAGCGGACGGAGACCTCGAAAATGTCCCGCATATACAGCTTGGGGCCCTTCCGCGCCAGAATGTACTTGCTGTTGCCGGCCTGACGGGCCATCTCATGAGCCAGCGGGATGCCCTTGGCCTCGGCGGTGATGATGTAGTCGTACTCCGGAGCCTTGGCCAGCAGTTCCCGGGCGCAGGCGACGGTCAGCTCCGGATCCCCGAAGATCACAAAGCCGGCAATGGACAGCTTGTCGTTCAGGGGGCAGATGGGCAGATCCCGCTGGAGCCCCGCGACGGTCATACGGTATTCCATGGAAGATATCTCCTTTGCTTTTTAAGGTACTTCCATTATAGGATTCCCGGGGGAAAATGTCAAGTCGGCGAGGAGGGAGAGTTGGGAGTGGAGATTCGGGATTAGGAATGAGGAATTCCGAATGTCATTCCGACGCGGCAATCTCATTTTTTGTCTTTGCGCGGAATTTCAATGAGATTCCCACTTCTCGCAAG
This sequence comes from Bacillota bacterium, assembly GCA_029007925.1. Taxonomy (GTDB): domain Bacteria; phylum Bacillota; class Clostridia; order Oscillospirales; family Oscillospiraceae; genus Faecousia. The sequence continues at coordinate 903 of JAQXIT010000130.1, forward strand.
CTCCCTCGGAATGACATGGAGGGCGAATGGTTCCCGCTTTCGCTCGCTCAGGATGACAGCGGGGGGAAATTTCTCAAAAATCCCACTAGGAAAAACAGAACAAATGTGTTATGATATCCCAAAGGGGTGAAGCGCCATGGATATGGAATCTCAGGAAACCGGCCGGCCGGCGTGGCAGGTTTGGGCTGCCCGGGTGGCCCTGGTCATCGTTATCATCGCGGTGATTCTGTACTATTATAATATCGGATGGGGCAGTCGGTAATGCGGATCCTGGGAATCGACCCGGGCTACGGCATCACCGGCTTCGGCCTCATCGAAGCCGACCGGCTGAATGCCCGGCTGCTGCGCTGCGGCGCCATCACCACGCCGCCGGGGATGGACTTTTCCGCCCGGCTGGAGATCATCTATGAGGATATGCGGCAGCTTCTGGAGACGACCAAGCCCGACGCCGGGGCCATCGAGGAGCTGTTTTTCGGACAGAACGTCACCACCGGCATCGGCGTTGCCCAGAGCCGGGGTGTGATTCTGCTGGCCATCCGGCAGGCGGGGCTGGAGGTCACCGCCTACAAGCCCTCTCAGGTCAAGCAGGCCGTGGTGGGCTACGGAAATGCCACCAAGCATCAGGTCATGGACATGACCCGCCGCCTGCTCCGCCTGGAGGCGCTCCCCAAGCCCGACGATGCCGCCGACGCGATTGCTATCGCTCTGTGCCACGCCCGGGCAAGCACGTCCCTTCTGGCGTGGGTTCCCGGATGCGCCGGGACGAAAGGAGGGGAAAAATGACTTTCGCAACATTTTTCGCCCAGGGAATCCTGTTTTGCTGGTTTTTCGGCTGCGTTTGCACATACAAATTCGGAAACCGCGTTCTCGTGGAGGGCGTCGGGATCAAAAGCGCCGAATTTGTGATGTTGTGTCTGTTTGGCGCCGGCGTAATTCTCTTCTGGGCAGTGCCTGTTTTTGGGAAGTGGTTCCTGCTGGGGGTGCTGGTGTTCTGGTTTACGGTGCAGTTCTTTTGCCATTGGTACTATACGATTTTCGGCGCTTCGGAGAAAAAGCTGAAAGGATACAATGACTGTTTTCGGAATACCATCCATCTGATTTCTGCCAGCGACACAAAACTGATTCCGGATCTGTATCATATCATCCTGCATTTGTTCATCCTGCTGAATATTGGTTTCGTCATATATCATCTTGCTGCTTAGAAGCAGCGCTCTGATTCATGAAATCGACTTATCAGAATCCAAACCACAGGGGGTATCTCCATGCTTTACTATGTTTCCGGGCCGGTCACCGTATTGGAGCCCGGTCTCGCGGTCATCGACTGCGGCGGCGTGGGCTACGGCTGCCGGGTCACCGCCTATACCGCCGGTCAGCTCAAGCTGAACCAGTCCGCCCGGCTCTACATCACCGAATCCGTCCGGGAGGATGCCTACGACCTGTACGGCTTCATCAGCCGGGAGGAACAGCGCTGCTATGAGCTGCTGACCTCCGTCAACGGTGTGGGCCCCAAGGCTGCCATGGCCATTCTTTCCTCCGGCGGCCCCCAGAATTTCATGCTGGCGGTTATGACGGGGGACGAAAAAATGCTCACCGCCGCCCAGGGCATCGGCAAGAAGATCGCCCAGCGGATCATTCTGGAGCTGAAGGACAAGGTCGGCGGCGCCTCCGCCGAGCTGGACTTCTCCGGCCCCACCGTCACCGCCCCGGCGGCACCGGGCAACCATGCCGCCCTGGCCAATGCCGCCCTGCAGGAGCTGGGCTATTCTCCCGCCGAAATCGCCGCCGCCCTGAAGGGCGTGGATCCGGGCGCCACCACCGAAGATATGGTTCGCTTCGCTCTGCGCGCCATGGTGATGAAGGGATGACACCGGAGCTGCCCGAACGGAAGCCAAACCGTATCCCCCGGTACGATTACAGTGCCCCCGGCACCTATTTGATTACCGTCTGCACAAAAATCACAGGTGTATCTTCTGGGATACCGTAGGGGCGACCATCCTCACCGTCATTCAGCAATGGAAAGGTGTCGTTACAAAAGAAATCGGCCAATCCGTTTGGCAGAAATCGTTCCACGATCATGTGATCCGGAATGAAGCGGATTATCGGAAGGTCTGGCAATGTATCGACACCAATCCCGTCAGGTGGAAAAACGACTGCCTGTATCGGGCATAACGGATACGGAACATCGGCTGAGATACGCATTACGCCTCAGGAGGTTACTATGAGTCTGGAATTTTCACAGGAACTGGACAGCCCCATCATTTCTCCCACCTTCGCCCCTCAGGACGCGGGGGAGATCGGCCTGCGTCCCAAGCTGCTGTCGGACTACACCGGTCAGGAGAAGGCCAAGGGGAATCTGTCCGTCTATATTGAAGCCGCCCGGCGGCGGGGGGAGCCTCTGGATCACACCCTGCTCTACGGGCCTCCCGGCCTGGGCAAAACCACCCTTGCCGGGGTCATCGCCAACGAAATGGGCGTGAATATCCGCATCACCTCCGGCCCGGCCATCGAAAAGCCGGGAGATCTGGCGGCGCTGCTGACCAATCTGAACCCCGGCGACATTCTCTTTATCGACGAGATCCACCGCCTGAACCGGGTGGTGGAGGAGATTCTGTACCCGGCCATGGAGGATTTCGCCATCGATATCATCGTGGGCAAGGGCCCCAGCGCCAATTCCATCCGGCTGGATCTGCCCAAATTCACCCTCATCGGCGCCACTACCCGGGCGGGGCAGCTTTCCGCGCCTCTGCGGGATCGGTTCGGCGTCAGTTTGCGGCTGGAATTGTACACTCCGGAGGAGCTGGCCCGGATCGTTACCCGTTCCGCCGCCATCCTGGGCATGGACATCGCCCCCGAGGGCGCCATGGAGATCGCCTCCCGCAGCCGGGGCACGCCCCGGATCGCCAACCGGTTCCTGCGGAGGGTGCGGGACTTCGCCATGATCCTGGGGGACGGCACCATCACCCGGGAAGCCGCCGATCTGGCACTGCGTCGCCTGGAGGTGGACAAGCTGGGGCTGGATGTCATCGACCGGCGGATGCTCACCGCCATTATCCGCAATTACGGCGGCGGCCCCGTGGGACTGGAGACGCTGGCGGCCACCATCGGCGAGGAGGCGGTCACGCTGGAGGACGTCTACGAGCCTTACCTGATGCAGCTGGGCTTCCTCACCCGGACGCCCCGGGGCCGCTGCGTCACCCCGCTGGCTTACGAACATCTGCACATTCCCTTCGAGGGGCAGATCCATTTTGAGGTCTGATTTGCGGAATCGCTCATGATTTTGGAAAATTTTTCTAAAATTTTGTAAAAAAATCATGAATGCATGATTGACAATCGAAAAGAGATTGTGTATAATGCTCCTTGTGGTTCACCCACAATTATTATCACTTGACTCCGCGACCTCCAGACTCTGGGCATTCACGGGGCAATCAACCGAAGAGAGGTATTTTCCAATGTACGAAGACAAGACTTTAGTTTGCAAAGAGTGCGGCAACGAGTTCGTGTTCACCGCCGGTGAGCAGGAGTTCTACGCAGAGCGCGGCTTCCAGAACGAGCCCCAGCGCTGCAAGGCCTGCCGTGACGCTCGCAAGAATGCTACCCGTGGCCCCCGTGAGTTCTTCACCGCTACCTGCGCCCGCTGCGGCGGCGAGGCCAAGGTTCCTTTCGAGCCCAAGTCCGATCGTCCCGTATACTGCAGCGAGTGCTTCGCTCAGATGCGCGCCAACGGCTAATTGCAACAAACAACAGGGTCGGATTTCCGACCCTGTTTGTTTTGATACTAGGTTTACATAAC